>LNFD01000350.1 GCA_001464255.1 Actinomycetales bacterium Ga0077552
GCTGCTGCTCGCGATGCTCGCGATGATCGCCGGGCACCTCGTGCGCGCCGCGGCGATCGACTACGCGATGCTGCTCGTCGGCACGCTCGTGCTGCTGCTCGGCGCGGGTTTCGGCAACGTGCTGCTGCCCGCGGCGGTGAAGAAGATCACGCCGAACCGCATCGGGGCGATGACCGCGGCCTACGCCATGATCATGTCGATCGGCGCGGCCGTTCCGCCGCTCGTGGCCGTGCCGCTCGCCGAGCTCGGCGACTGGCGCCTCTCGCTCGCCGTGTGGGCGGCGTTCGTCGCCGTCGCAGCCCTGCCGTGGATCGCCCTCGCGGTGGGCGCCGTGCGGGCCCGCCGGGCGGCGATCGCGA
>LNFD01000351.1 GCA_001464255.1 Actinomycetales bacterium Ga0077552
TCTCGGGCTTCACCGACGTCATGCTCGTTTTCGTGCTGCCGCTCATCGCGCTCACGCTCGTCGTGTTCACCGCCTACGAGGTCGGGGTGTACCGCGGTCGGCGCGAGCGGGCGCAGACGGCGACGGCCGGCGGCTCGACGAGCGAGCCACCGGCCGACCGGGTCGAGTGACTCAGCTCATGCTGCTGAGCAGGTCTTTCATCTGCTTGTAGATGAGGCCCGCGGCGTTCTTCGGGTTCAGCCGGGAGAGGCGCGACATGATGCGCGCGTCGCCGCCGATGAAGATCTCGTACGAGCCCTTCTCGATCGCCTCGACGATCTGGCGGCCGGCCTCGGCGGGCGCGGTGGTCTTGCGCTGCTTGTCGCCCGCGGCTGCCGCCATCTCCTTCGCCTGCTCTGCCGTCATGAGCCCCGAGTTCACCGTGATGTTGGTGCCGATCGCGCCCGGGAAGACGCCCGTGACCTGCACGCCGGTTTCCATGAGCTCGGAGTGCAGTGCGCGGCTCAGCTGGGCGACCGCGGCCTTCGTGGCGCCGTAGACCGACTGACCGGGCACCGGCGCGTAGGCGCCCATGCTCGCCACATTGACGAGCGCCGCTTCGGGCCGCTTCACGAGTTCGGGCAGGAACGCCTTGATGGTGTTGAGCGTGCCGTAGAGGTTCACGTCGATGACGCGCTCGATCTGATCCCACTCGAGCTGCAGCACCGGCACGAACTTCTGGATGATGCCCGCGATGTTGAGCAGGCCGTCGACCTGCCCGTGCTGCTCGATGATCGCCGCGGGCAGCTTCTCGACGGCCTTCCGGTCGGTGATGTTGACGACGTGGGTCGAGATGCGGTCGCCGTTCGCGCCGGCCAGTCGCACGGTCTCGGCGAGGCCCTCCTCGCTCAGGTCGAGGGCGGCGACGCGCGCGCCCTTCGCCACGAGGCCGAGCACGACCTCGCGCCCGATGCCGTTGCCGCCGCCGGTGACGGCGAAGACCTTGCCGCTGATCTGCATGATGCTCCTTGTTCGATCGGATGCGCGTCCTCGCGCACCTCCGAGGCTAACCGCATCCCGACCGATCGGTCAGGGCCGAACGTCCCGGTCGACGCCGCGCTGTGCGAACCCGCAGGAATTCGTGGAATCGTGAGCGCATGACGGTCATGCCGATGTTCCCGCTCGGGTCGGTGCTCTTCCCCGCCATGCCGACGGCGCTGCGGGTGTTCGAGGAGCGCTACATCGTCATGCTCTCCACGATCCTCGGCGACGAACCGCCCGAGTTCGGCATCGTTCTCATCGAGCGCGGCAGCGAGGTCGGCGGGGGCGAGCACCGCTTCCCGATCGGCACGGTCGCGCAGATCACGCGGGTCGAGACGAGCGAGGGCTTCATCGGCCTCATCGCGCAGGGCGACCGGCGCATCGAGGTCGTGCAGTGGCTCGACGACGACCCCTACCCGCGCGCCGAGGTGCGCACGGTCGACGAGCTGGAGTGGGACGAGGATCGCCACCGGGCCCTCCTCGAGCGGGCCGAGCAGCTCGTGCGGCGCACGATCGCGCGGGCGAGCGAGTTCGTCGAGCAGCAGTGGCCCGCCGACATCGAGCTGAGCGACGACCCCGTGCAGGCCTGCTGGCAGCTCGCCGGCATCGCCCCGTTGGGCGCGCTCGACCAGGTGCGGCTGCTGCGCGCGGGAACCGTCGTCGAGCTGCTGAGCGCTCTCATCGAGGCGACCGAGGGTGCCGCCGAGATGCTCGCGATGCCCGGTCTCGACGACGACGACTTCACCGCGCTGCTCGACGGCGAGTAGCCTGCCGCCATGAGCCCGCTCACCGCGTTCCCCGTGCCCGTCGATGCGGCCACGGCCGCCTGGGCCGGCCCGGTCTTCGTCGTCATGGCCCTCACGGGGCTCGCGGTGCTCATCTGGCAGGCCGTGCGGTACTTCCGCGACGATCGCTGACGGCCAGCCGAGCGCGGCAGAGTAGAGTGAGCCGCGAAGCAGCATTCCAACTGAATACTCGGCCGTTTCCGCGATGCGGGAGAGCCGCAGGCCGCAGGCCTCCGGCACCGAAGGAGCAAGCCTCCCCGCCAATCTCTCAGGTCCGTGTACCGCATCCGCCAGGCCACTCTGAAAAGCAGGGACGACCGCGTCATCGACGCGGACCGCGCCCTCGCCCACGGTGAAAGCGCCGCACCGGCTGCCACGAGCAGACCGGGGGCGTGAAACTCTCAGGCACCATGACAGAGGGGGAGTTCCACCGGCCGTCCGCGTCAGGAGAACTCCGTGTCCGAACCCTCCAGCCCCGCCTCGCACCGCTTCTCGCCCCTGCACGCCGTGCACGAGGCGCTCGGGGCCGCGTTCACCGACTTCGCGGGCTGGCAGATGCCGGTGCGCTACAGCTCCGACCTCGCCGAGCACCACGCCGTGCGCACGGCGGCGGGCATTTTCGACATCTCGCACATGGCCGAGATCGCGGTCGACGGCCCCGATGCGGCCGCATTCCTGGATGCCGCGCTCGCCGGCCGGCTCTCCGCCATGGCACCCGGCAAGGCCAAGTACTCGCTCGTGCTCGACGAGCACGGCGGAATCGTCGACGACCTCATCGTGTACCGCCTGAGCGACACCTCCTACCTCGTCGTGGCGAACGCCTCGAACCGCTTCGCGGTCGTCGAGGCCCTGCAGCAGCGCGTCGGGCAGCACGACGTCGTGCTCGACGATCGCACCGAGGCCATCGCGCTCATCGCGGTGCAGGGCCCGGCCTCGGTCGCGGTGCTCGCCGCGACCGCACACCTCGACATCCCCGGCCTCGACGACCTGAAGTACTACGCCTGGGGCCCGGGCGACTTCGCGGGCACGGAGATCATGATCGCGCGCACGGGCTACACGGGCGAGGACGGCTTCGAGCTCTACGTGCCCGTCGAACGTGCCGCCGAGCTGTGGGCCGCGCTCACGGCCGCGGGCGAGCCGCTCGGGCTCGTGCCCTGCGGGCTCGCGGCGCGCGACACCCTGCGGCTCGAGGCGGGCATGCCGTTGTACGGTCACGAGCTCGGGCTCAGCATCCAGCCGGTGCAGGCGGGCCTGGGCCGTGTGGTCGTCACCGACAAGCCCGCGTTCGTCGGCCGCGAGGCGATCCTCGCCGGACCGGCCGAGGGCGCGCCCGTGCTCGTCGGCCTGCGGGCCGAGGGGCGGCGCGCGGCGCGCGCCGAGTACCCGGTCTTCCACGGTGACGCGCTCGTCGGCGAGGTCACCTCGGGTGCGCTGTCGCCGACGCTCGGATACCCGATCGCGATGGCCTTCGTCTCGCCCGAGGTGGCGGCCCTCGGCACCGTGCTCGACCTCGACGTGCGCGGCACCCGCATCCCCGCCACGGTCGTGGCGCTGCCCTTCTACTCCCGCTCCTGATCCACCCCTCCACCCCGCCTCACTGATCGAAAGGCCATCCTCATGAGCGCCGTTCCCGCCGACCTGCAGTACACCGCCGAGCACGAGTGGGTGCGCCTCGAGGGCGACGTCGCCACCGTGGGCATCACGCAGTACGCCGCCGACGCCCTCGGCGACGTCGTCTACGTCGACCTGCCGAAGGTCGGGGCGGCGCTCGCCGCGGGCTCGATCGTCGGCGAGGTCGAGTCGACCAAGTCGGTCGGCGAGCTCTACGCGCCGCTCGACGGCGAGGTCGTCGAGGCCAACAGCGCGGTCGTCGACGCCCCCGAGACCATCAACTCCGACCCCTACGGCGAGGGCTGGCTCGTGAAGGTGCGCGTCTCGAGCACCCCCGCGCTGCTGAGCGCCGACGAGTACCGCGCCCTCATCGGCGAGTAGCCCGACCCCTTCTGCCCCGACCGCACCGGCATAGAGAGAGACCTTCTGTGAGCATCCCCTTCGTCGACCGTCACATCGGCATCGACGCCGACGCCCGTCAACTCATGCTCGACGCGCTCGGCTACGCCTCGCTCGACGCCCTGATGGATGCCGCGGTGCCGACCGCGATCCGGCAGTCGGCCCCGCTGCGCAGCCTGCCCGCGCCCGCGACCGAGGCCGAGGCGCTCGCCGAGCTGCGTGCCCTGGCCGCGCACAACCGGGTGCGGCGCAGCATGATCGGTCAGGGGTACTACGGCACGGTGACGCCTGCGGTGATCCAGCGCAACGTGCTCGAGAACCCGAGCTGGTACACGGCCTACACGCCCTACCAGCCCGAGATCTCGCAGGGGCGCCTCGAGGCGCTGCTCAACTTCCAGACCATGGTGAGCGAGCTCGCGGGCCTGCACACGGCGAACGCCTCGATGCTCGACGAGGCCACGGCGGTCGTCGAGGGCATGCTGCTCGCGCGCCGCGCCTCGGGCTCGACCTCGAACGTCTTCCTCGTCGACAGCGACATCTTCGCCCAGACGCGCGCGGTGCTCGATGGTCGTGCCGAGGCCGTGGGCCTCGAGCTGCAGTACCTGCCGCTCGCCGAGACCGACCCGGCCGAGCTGCCCGAGGCCTTCGGCGTCTTCGTGCAGTATCCCGCCGCATCCGGTCGCGTCTGGGATCCCTCCGCGGTCATCGCCCGCGTCAAAGAGCGGGGCGGGCTCGCGATCGTCGCGGCCGACCTGCTCGCGCTCACCCTCATCACGAGCCCCGGCGAGCTCGGCGCCGACGTCGCCGTCGGCACGACGCAGCGCTTCGGCGTGCCCATGGGCTTCGGAGGGCCCCACGCGGGCTACCTCGCCGTGCGCGAGGGCCTCGAGCGGCAGATGCCCGGGCGCCTCGTCGGCGTGTCGAAAGACGCCGACGGCCGCCCCGCCTACCGCCTCACGCTGCAGACGCGCGAGCAGCACATCCGCCGCGACAAGGCCACCTCGAACATCTGCACCGCGCAGGTGCTGCTCGCCGTCATGGCCTCCATGTTCGGGGTCTACCACGGGCCCGACGGGCTGCGCCGCATCGCCGAGGGCGTGCACGCGCAGGCCGCCGGCTTCGCCGCCCGCCTGCACGCCGCGGGCATCGAGGTCGCGCACGCCGACTTCTTCGACACCCTCGAGGTGCGCGTTCCGGGCCGCGCGGCCGAGATCGTCGAGACCGCGCGCGAGCGCGACCTGCTGCTCTGGCAGGTCGACTCCGACACCGTGCGCTTCAGCTTCGACGAGGTGACGGCCGCGAGCGGCATCGGGTTCTCCCGAGCCGCCGACGGCCTGGCCGCCGACCTCGCCGCCGTGTTCGGCCTGAGCGACGGCTTCGGCGTGAGCCTCACCCCGCACCTGCCCGAGGGCCTGCGTCGGGCATCCGAGTACATGACGCACCCGGTCTTCCACGTGCACCGCAGCGAGACCGCGATGATGCGCTACCTCAAGCGCCTCGCCGACCGCGACTACGCGCTCGACCGCGGCATGATCCCGCTCGGCTCGTGCACCATGAAGCTCAACGCGGCGACCGAGATGGCGGCCGTCACGTGGCCCGAGTTCAGCGGGCTGCACCCCTTCGCACCGCTCGACGACGTGCAGGGTTCGCTCGTCATGATCGGGCACCTCGAGACCTGGCTCGCCGAGCTCACGGGCTACGACGCCGTGTCGCTGCAGCCCAACGCCGGTTCGCAGGGCGAGCTCGCGGGTCTGCTCGCCATCCGCGGCTACCACCGCTCGCGCGGCGACGTGCACCGCACCGTCTGCCTCATCCCCTCGAGCGCGCACGGCACCAACGCGGCCTCGGCCGTCCTGGCGGGGATGCGCGTCGTCGTCATCGCCACGACCGAGACGGGCGACGTCGACCTCGCCGACCTGCGCGCCAAGATCGCCGAGCACCGCGACGAGCTCGCGGCCCTCATGATCACCTACCCGTCGACGCACGGCGTCTACGAGCACGAGGTCATGGAGGTCACGGCCGCGGTGCACGAGGCCGGCGGCCAGGTGTACATCGACGGCGCCAACCTCAACGCGCTGCTCGGCTACGCCCGCTACGGCGACATCGGCGGCGACGTCAGCCACCTCAACCTGCACAAGACCTTCTGCATCCCGCACGGCGGCGGCGGGCCCGGCGTCGGCCCCGTGGCGGCCAAGGCCCACCTCGCCGAGTTCCTGCCCGGGCATCCGCTCGCCCAGATGCACCTGCATCCGCCGTTCGACCACTCGACCGGCCATGTCGGCACCGTCGAGCACCGCGGCGCGCCCGTCTCGGCGGCGCCGTACGGCTCGGCGAGCATCCTGCCGATCTCATGGGCCTACGCGCGCATGATGGGGGCTCAGGGGCTCACGGATGCCACGGCCAACGCCGTGCTCGCCGCCAACTACGTCGCCCTGCGCCTTCGCGACCACTACCCGGTGCTCTACGCGGGCGAGAACGGGCTCGTGGCGCACGAGTGCATCCTCGACCTGCGGCCGCTCAAGGAGGCGACGGGCATCGGCAACGACGATGTCGCGAAGCGCCTCATGGACTACGGCTTCCACGCGCCGACCATGTCGTTCCCCGTGGCGGGCACGCTCATGATCGAGCCGACCGAGTCGGAAGACCTGGCCGAGCTCGAGCGGTTCATCCAGGCCATGATCGCGATCCGCCTCGAGGCCGACGCGGTCGCCGCGGGCGAGTGGCCGGCCGATGACAACCCGCTCGTCAACGCGCCGCACACGGCTGAGAGCGTCATCGCGGGGGAGTGGCAGCACGCGTACTCGCGCGAGCTCGCCGTCTACCCCTCGTCGGGCGACCGCACGGCGAAGTACTGGCCGCCGGTGCGCCGCGTCGACCAGGCCTACGGCGACCGCAACCTCGTCTGCGCCTGTCCTCCGATCAGCGCCTTCGCCTAGGGGGTCGGGGTCGGCACGGGTACCGGGGCGAGTAGGCCCGGGAAGGCCGAGGCCGCCCACGGATAGCCGATGAAGACGACGGAGTTAATCACCGTGTGCGCAATAACGAGAGGCAGCACGCGGCCGAAGCGCGTGTAGAGCCAGCCAAACAGCAGGCCCATCGCGAAGTTGCCGACGAAGGCCCCGAAGCCCTGGTACAGGTGATAGGTCGCCCGCAGCAGCGCGCTCGTCAGGATGATCGTCCACGGCCCCCAGCGCAGGTCGCGCAGCCGCGCGAACAGGTAGCCGACGACGATGACCTCCTCGGTCACGCCGGCCCGCAGCGCTGACAGCAGCAGCACCGGCACCGTCCACCAGTGCTCGTCGAGCGCGGTCGGCACGACCGTCACGGTCACGCCGAGCGCGCGCCCGACGAGGTAGAGCGCGAGGCCCGGGATGCCGATGATGAGCGCGAGACCGACGCCGTCGCGGGAGTCGCGCCACGGCCGGGTGCCGTCGATGCCGAGACGGCCGAGGTGCGGGCGCGCGGTGCTCCACAGCAGGAAGGCCACGAGCGCGACGGGCACGAGATCGAAGAAGATACCCAGCAGCTGATAGATCAGGTCGAAGATCTCGCGCTGATCGCGCGGCGGGTTGAGCGTCGCCGTCTGGTCGCCGAGCGGAACATCACGCGTGAGACGGTTCGCGATCGCCACGAGCGAGTACACGGCGCTCGCCCCGAGCGACAAGCCGAGCACGATGAGGATCTCGATGCGGATGCGCCGGTCGCCGTGCGGGGCACCGGGCGCGCGGTCGGGCTCGAGCGGGGCATCCGGTCGTCGGGTCACCGTTTCATTATTGCCGGGGCCTCGGGTGGGTTGTTCCCAACCGGCATTTTGGCGGGGATGTGCCCGCCGTTCTTTGGCTCACATCGACAGCCCCGCGCACCACGAGATGGGCGTCGGGGCCGCGCGTTCTGCATCGAGGGCCGATGCGGTGCGCTAAAGAGCAGGTTTCGTGCGATTTCTCGGACCTCTCGTGCAAGATTCTTGCAAAACAGCGGGTAAACATGCGTAGGAGTTACCGGTGTGTAACGAAACGGCTTACGGTTTGGCGGGGGTGTCTCTGGGTCTCTAGGGTCGAACCCAACAGGCGTGACGGCGCGCTCGGAAAACGTGCCGCCACGCATCCATCTTGCACAGGAGGAAAATTGCGTATCAGCAGATTCGCGGCCGCCACGGCCACGATCGCGGCGAGCGCTCTCGTTCTCTCGGCTTGCGCAGCGCCGCAGTCCGAGGTCGTCGAGGGAAGCTCCATCACGGTCGCGTGGAACCAGCCGTTCTACTCGTACAACAGCAACACGTCGTTCGGTAACGCCACGGCGAACGCCAACATCGTGTACATGACGAACGCTGGCTTCAACTACTACAACAACGAGCCCGCTCTCGTCCGCGACGAGTCGTTCGGCACCTACGAGCTCGTCTCGGAGGACCCGCTGACGGTTCAGTACACGGTCAACGAGTCGACCCAGTGGTCCGACGGCGTCGCCGTCGACGCGGCCGACATGCTGCTCGCGTGGGCCGCCAACTCGGGCGTGCTCAACACCCCTGACTTCGACCCGGGCGAGTTCACCGACCCCGAGACCGGTGAGTTCACCGACGAGTACCCGACCGACGTCGTGTACTTCGACGGCGCGATCGGCTCGGGCCTCGAGCTCGTCTCGCAGACCCCCGAGTTCGACGGCAAGACCCTGACCCTCACCTACGACGAGTTCTTCGTCGACTGGGAGCTCGTCTTCGGTGTCGGCCTGCCGGCCCACATCGTCGCCGAGAAGGCGCTCGGGATCGACGACCCCGCTGAGGCCAAGCAGGCCCTCATCGACGCCATCGTCGAGAACGACCAGGAGGCGCTCGCCGCCATCTCGTCGTTCTGGAACTCGGGCTTCAACTTCACCGAGATGCCGGAAGACACCGACCTCGTCGTCGGTAGCGGCCCGTACACGATCACCGACTTCGTGGCCGACCAGTACATCACGATGAGCGCGAACCCGAACTACCGCGGTGACAACCTCCCGAACATCGAAGAGGTCACCGTGCGGTTCATCCCCGACCCGCTGGCCGCCGTCCAGGCGCTCGCCAACGGTGAGGTCGACATCATCAGCCCCCAGGCCACGGCCGACGTCGCTGACGCCCTCGCGGCGCTCGACAACGTCACCGTCCTCGGTGGCGAGGAGGCCGTCTACGAGCACATCGACCTGACGTTCGAGAACTCGAAGAACGGCACGTTCGACAACGCTCTCGTGCGCGAGGCCTTCCTCAAGACGATCCCGCGTCAGCAGATCGTCGACACGCTCATCAAGCCGCTCAACCCCGAGGCCCAGGTGCGCAACTCGCAGCTGTTCCTCCCGGGTGCCCCCGGCTACGACGAGACCGTCGCCAACAACGGCATGGACGCCTTCACCGAGGTCGACATCGAGGGTGCCAAGGCGCTCCTCGCCGAGGCCGGCGTGACCGCGCCCAACGTGTGCATCCTGTACGCGTCGAACAACCCGCGCCGCGTGAACGAGTTCGCCCTCATCCAGGCTTCGGCCACCGAGGCCGGCTTCGTGATCGAGGACTGCGGCAGCCCCGAGTGGGGTGGCCTGCTCGGCACGCCCGGTGCGTACGACGCGGTGTTCTTCGGCTGGCAGTCGACGAGCCTCGGTGTGACGAACAGCTCGCCGACGTTCAAGACCGGCGGCATCAACAACCTCAACTACTACAGCAACCCCGAGGTTGACGCTCTGCTCGACGAGCTCGACGTGACGCTCGACCCCGAGCGCCAGATCGAGATCCAGATCGAGGTCGACAAGCTGCTGATGGACGACTTCTACGGTCTGACCATCTTCCAGTTCCCCGGCGTGACCGCGTTCTCCGACCGCGTGACCAACGTGGACCCGGGCCCGCTGTCGCCGACGATCTTCTGGAACGTCTGGGACTGGGAGCCGACCGAGGCCAACTAGTCGATAGCCCAGCTATCGGCTGACTCCGGTCAGTCCTTCTCAGCACAGGGGCGCTGGGGCCGCACTCGCGGTCCCAGCGCCCCGCGCTGAGAGCCACCGTCCACAGATAGGTAGGGTGCCATCCCCATGGCAGCATTCGTCATCCGGCGGCTCATCGCCTCCGTGTTCGTGCTCCTCGCGGCCACGTTCCTCATGTACAACCTCGTCGCCTTTTCGGGTGACCCGCTCGAAGACCTTCGAGCCAGCAACGCCCCGAACAAAGAGCAGCTGATCGAGTCGCGCATCGCGCTCCTGCGGCTCGACGTCATCCCGCCCCTGCGGTACTTCCTCTGGCTGGGCGGTCTCTTCCAGGGCGACTTCGGTGTCACCGTCCAGGGCCGCAGTGTCAACGCCCTGCTCGAGCAGGCGCTCGGCTCGACCCTCCAGCTCGTCACGATCGCCACCGTCGTCGCGATCATCCTGGGCCTCACGGTCGGCATCACGACCGCCCTGCGCCAGTACTCGGGCTACGACTACACGGTCACCTTCATCTCCTTCCTCTTCTTCTCGCTGCCGATCTTCTGGGTGGCCGTGCTGCTCAAGCAGTTCGTGGCCATCGGCTTCAACGACTTCCTCGAGGACGATCCACAACTGCCCGCGCTGCTCATCGCGGCCCTGGCGCTGGTCTCCGGACTGCTGTGGGCCTCGATCATCCCCGGCTCGATGCGGCGCAAGATCATCACCTTCGCGATCGCCGCGGGTGCGGCGGCATCGATGCTCGTGATCATGAACCTCGTCGACTGGTTCACCTACCCGGGCCTCACGATCGGCGGCGTCGCCATCATCGCCCTCGGATCGGCGATCGGGTTCACGGCGCTCATCACGGGCCTCAAGAACCGTCGCGCGCTGAACGCCGCGCTCGTCGTCGCGGGCCTCGGCCTCGCGCTGTACTTCCCGTTCCAGTTCGGCATCTCCTACTCGATCACCGAGTGGTGGATGCTCGCGGCCCTCGCGATCGCCACGGTCGGCGTGAGCCTCGGCATCGGCTGGTTCATGGGCGGCGTCGATAAGGGCCCGGTGATGCGCGTCGCGGCATTCACGGGCTTCTTCACGGCCGGCGCGATCGCGCTCGACCGCTTCATGATGGTGTGGGACGACTATGCGAGCTCGGGCCGCATCCGCGGGCGCCCGATCGCGACGATCGGCTCGTCGACCCCCAACCTCGAGGGCTCGCTCTGGGTGCAGGGCGTCGACATCTACACGCACTTGCTGCTGCCGACGATCGCGCTCATCCTGATCTCGTTCGCGACCTACACGCGCTACTCGCGCGCGAGCCTGCTCGAGGTCCTGAACCAGGACTACATCCGCACCGCGCGGGCGAAGGGTCTCGCGGAGCGCACGGTCGTCGTGCGGCACGCGTTCCGCAACGCCCTCATCCCCATCGCCACGATCGTCGCCTTCGACATCGGCGGCATCGTGGGCGGTGCCGTCATCACCGAGACGGTCTTCGGCTGGACGGGCATGGGGCAGCTGTTCCAGAACGGCCTCAACGCCGTCGACCCGAACCCGGTGATGGCCTTCTTCCTCGTCGTCGGCGGGCTCGCGATCCTGTTCAACCTCGTCGCCGACCTCGTCTACGCGTCACTCGACCCACGAATCCGAGTCAACTGATGAGCAATCTGAACGCACCCGTGCCCTCCGGCGCCGTCACCGACGCCGAGAACAACATCGCGAACAAAGAGGTCGAAGGTCTCTCGCAGGGGCAGATCGTCCGCCGCCGCTTCCTGCGGCACCGCGGCGCCGTGATCTCGATGATCGTGCTCGCCTTCATCATCATCCTCGCCTTCACGGCGGTCGGCTTCGACTTCGCGGTCTTCGGCATGGCGCTGGTGGCAGTGGTCGTGGTCCGATATCCCCACCCCCGTCGACGGCGGGCGCCCGACCCTCAGCCTGCTGCCCGAGTGGCTCGGCGGCGCCGGCATCATGGTCGGTCCGCACCCCTTCGGGCAGGACGAGATCGGTCGTGACATCTTCGCGGTCGTCATGCGCGGCACGCAGCAGTCGGTCGTGATCATGGTCGTCGTCGGCCTCATCGCGACGACCATCGGAACGGTCATCGGCGCCGTCGCGGGCTACTACCGCGGCTGGGTCGACTCGGTGCTCATGCGCTTCACCGACGTCATCATTACCATCCCGCTCATCGTCATCGGCGCGGTGCTGGGTCTGGCGTTCGGGCGGCTCGGTGCCTTCGTGCTCGCGATCATCATCGGGCTGTTCACGTGGACGGGTCTCGCCCGCCTCGTGCGCGCCGAGGTGCTGAGCTTGCGCGAACGCGAGTTCGTCGATGCCGCGCGTGTCGCGGGCGCGAGCGACCGGCGGATCATCTTCAAGCACATCCTGCCGAACGCGATCGGTGTGATCATCGTCAACACGACGCTCCTCATGGCGGCGGCCATCCTGCTCGAGACGGCACTGAGCTTCCTCGGCTACGGCGTGCAGTCGCCCGACACCTCGCTCGGCAAGATCATCAGCGAGAACCAGGCCGCGTTCGCGACGCGCCCCTGGCTGTTCTGGTGGCCGGGCCTGTTCATCATCGCCATCGCGCTGTGCATCAACTTCATCGGCGACGGCCTGCGCGACGCCTTCGACCCGCGCCAGCGGCGCATGCCGAGCGCCCGGGCCCTCGCGAAGGGCACCGGCGGCGGCCTCGACCGCGCGGCGGTGCAGGTCACGACCCGCGGTGCCGGCATGCAGGGTGATGGCGGTGGGCTCCGCGGCTTCGACGCCGACGACCCGCGCCCGCGCGGCGGCGGCTACGACGCGGCCCGCGATCCGAAGAAAGACAGCTAGACGATGGTGCGGATGCGCCTAGAGCACGAGCCCCAGCAGGCTCAGCGCGACGAGCACGCCCAGCAGCGCGATCGTGCGCGTGTGGGGCGTGCGCCGCAGGCTTCCCGGCTCGAGCGGGCCGTCGAGCAGTCCGTCGTCGCGCAGTATCTCCCAGTGGCGTCGGATGTGGTTCGCGGCGGCGCCGCTCTCGCTCGAGAGCGTGTCGCCGGGGCGGATCGATCCGGCCAGCCGCGCGGTCTCGCTCACGCGGGTGTCGCCGGGCGAGAGCGTGAACACCGTGTAGCGGCCCGAGGCGGGCGCCGCCCAGGCCTCGATCTTCCCGCGCGGCGTGAAGAGCGTGAGCGCCCACTTGGTGTCGATGCGCTGGATCGCCGGCCACGGCACGTGCCAGGTGCTCAGCGGGTTGCGGATGGTCACCTCGTGCTCGAGCACGTCGACCCGGGGCATCCAGAACAGGGCCCACGTGATGACGGCCATCAGCACCAGCCACCAGCCCGATCGCAGCAGGCCGGCGATATCGCCCGCCACCACGAAGCCGATCAGAGCACCGAGCGCGATGAGCGCGATGGTGATCGTCAGTACTCGACCGAAGGCGGGGCGGAAGCTCGCGGGCTGGAATCGCATGTGCCCAGCTTCGCAGAACCCCGCATCATGACCGCACGGAAGGACCTCCCGTGACCAGCTCCACCTCCACCGCCGTCGAGACCGTTCTCGAAGTCTCGGGCCTCGGCGTCGACTTCTGGGTCGACGGCGAGTTCTACCCGGCCGCTGTCGGCCTCGACTACACCGTCAAGCGCGGTGAGGTGCTCGCGATCGTGGGCGAGTCGGGGTCGGGCAAGTCGTCGAGCTCGATGGCCCTGCTCGGCCTGCTGCCGCCGACCGCGCGCGTCACAGGCTCGATCAAGCTGCTCGGGCGCGAGATCTCCGAGCTCGACAAGCGCGAGCTGCGCAAGGTGCGCGGTCAGCAGATCGCCGTCATCTTCCAGGAGCCCATGACGGCTCTGAACCCCGTCTACACGGTCGGGTTCCAGATCGTCGAGACCCTGCGCACGCACTTCGACATGACGCCGGCGCAGGCGAAGGAGCGCGCGATCGAGCTGCTCGAGAAGGTCGAGATGCCCGACCCGGCGACGGCCTTCAACAAGTTCCCCCACCAGCTCTCGGGCGGCCAGCGCCAGCGCGCCATGATCGCCCAGGCGATCTCGTGCGACCCGGTGCTGCTCGTCGCCGACGAGCCGACCACGGCGCTCGACGTCACCGTGCAGGCCGAGATCCTCGACCTGCTCCGCAGCCTGCGCACGCGCCTCGACAGCGCGATCGTGCTCATCACCCACGACATGGGCGTCGTCGCCGACCTCGCCGACTCGATCATGGTCATGAAAGACGGCGTCGCCGTCGAGCAGGGCACGGCGCTGCAGATCTTCCAGTCGCCGCAGCACCCCTACACGCAGTCGCTCCTCGCCGCGGTGCCGCACCTCGGCATCGACATGAGCGACGCCGGCTCGCGCGCGGTCGACCGCCGCGGGGTCGAGCCCGTGCTGTCGTTCCAGGATGTCTCGATCGAGTACCCGAAGCGCGGCCGGGTTCCGGCCTTCCTCGCCGCCGACGACATCTCGCTCGACGTCTTCCCCGGCGAGATCGTCGGCCTCGTGGGCGAGTCGGGCTCGGGCAAGACGACCCTCGGCCGCGCCGCGGTCGGCCTGCTGCCGATCAAGTACGGCCGCCTCGTCTCGGCGGGCATCGACATCTCGAACGCCTCGCTGAAGGAGTTGCGCCCGCTGCGCCGCAAGGCCGGCATCGTGTTCCAGGACCCGGGCTCGAGCCTCAACCCGCGCATGCCGATCGGCGAGAGCATCGGCGAGCCGCTGCTGCTGGCGAAGGAGGCGAGCGGGAAGGACCTCGATCGTCGCGTCGAGGAGCTGCTGAGCCAGGTCGAGCTGCCGTCGAGCTACCGCAACCGGTACCCGCACGAGCTCAGCGGCGGTCAGCGCCAGCGTGTGGGCATCGCCCGCGCCCTCGCGCTCACCCCCCAGCTGCTCGTCGCCGACGAGCCCACGAGCGCCCTCGACGTCTCGGTGCAGGCTCGATTCCTCGACCTGCTGCAGGAGCTGCAGCAGAAGCTGCAGTTCGCCTGCCTGTTCATCAGCCACGACCTCGCGGTCGTCGATATCCTCGCGCACCGGATCGCGGTGATGCACCGGGGTAGACTGGTCGAGCAGGGTTCGCGCGATCAGATTCTGCGCAACCCCCAAGACCCCTACACTCAGCGCCTCATCGCCGCTGTTCCCCTGCCCGATCCTGTGGCGCAGCGGGAGCGTCGAGAGCAGCGCGCAGCCACCAAGGACTGATTCACCATGGCACTCGCCACCCGCACCGACCTGCGCAACGTGGCGATCGTCGCCCACGTCGACCACGGCAAGACCACCCTCGTCGACGCCATGCTGCGCCAGACCGACTCGTTCGCCGCCCACGCCCACCTCGAGGACCGGGCGATGGACTCGAACGACCTCGAGCGCGAGAAGGGCATCACGATCCTCGCCAAGAACACGGCGGTGACGTACAAGGGCAAGCACGCCGACGGCGCCGAGATCACGATCAACGTGATCGACACACCCGGGCACGCCGACTTCGGCGGCGAGGTCGAGCGCGGCCTGAGCATGGTCGATGGCGTCGTGCTGCTCGTCGACGCGAGCGAGGGCCCGCTGCCGCAGACCCGCTTCGTGCTGCGCAAGGCCCTCGCGGCCAAGCTCCCGGTCATCCTGCTCGTCAACAAGACCGACCGACCGGATGCCCGGATCGAGGCCGTCGAGGAGGAGACCCACGATCTGCTGCTCGGGTTGGCGAGCGACCTGCAGGACGAGGTGCCCGACCTCGATGTCGACGCGATCCTCGACCTCCCGGTCATCTACGCCTCCGGCCGCGCCGGTGCAGCCAGCCGCACCCGGCCCGCCGACGGCAGCCTGCCCGACAACGACGACCTCGAGCCGCTGTTCGAGGCGATCCTGCAGCACATCCCCGCGCCGAGCTACGACGACGAGCACCCCCTGCAGGCGCACGTCACCAACCTCGACGCGAGCCCCTTCCTCGGCCGCATCGCCCTGCTGCGCATCTTCAACGGCACGCTCAAGAAGGGCCAGCAGGTCGCCTGGGTGCGCCACGACGGCACCCACAGCTCGATGCGCATCACCGAGCTGCTGAAGACGCGCGCGCTCGAGCGCTACCCGGCCGAGTCGGCCATGGCGGGCGACATCGTCGCGATCGCGGGCATCGAAGACATCACGATCGGCGAGACGATCGCCGACCTCGACGACATCCGCCCGCTGCCGGCCATCACCGTCGACGAGCCCGCGATCTCGATGACCATCGGCACCAACACCTCGCCGCTCGTCGGCAAGGTCAAGGGCCACAAGCTCACGGCCCGCATGGTGAAAGACCGCCTCGACCGCGAGCTCATCGGCAACGTGTCGATCCGCGTCGTCGACATCGGCCGCCCCGATGCGTGGGAGGTGCAGGGGCGCGGCGAGCTCGCGCTCGCCATCCTCGTCGAGAATATGCGCCGCGAGGGCTTCGAGCTCACCGTCGGCAAGCCGCAGGTGGTCACCAAGACGATCGACGGCAAGCTGCACGAGCCCTTCGAGCACCTCACGATCGATGCGCCGGAGGAGTATCTCGGCGCGATCACCCAGCTGCTCGCGGCCCGCCGCGGTCGCATGGAGGGCATGACGAACCACGGCACCGGCATCGCCAACGCCATCGCGCACGGCTACGAGCCGTGGGCCGGCTCCATCGTGTCGCGCAATAACGGCTCGATCGTGGCCGACCGCTCGGGTGTCGTGACGAGCAACGCCATGATGGCGCTGCAGGAGCGCATGTCGTTCTTCGTGAAGCCGACCGACGAGGTCTACGAGGGCATGGTCGTGGGCGAGAACTCGCGCGCCGACGACATGGACGTCAACATCACGAAAGAGAAGAAGCTCAACAACATCCGCTCCTCCACGGCGGAAGAGCTCGAGCGTCTCACCCCGCCGCGTCAGCTCACGCTCGAGGAGTGCCTCGAGTTCGCGCGCGAGGACGAGTGTGTCGAGGTGACGCCCGAGATCGTGCGCATTCGCAAGGTCGAGCTCGACCAGACGCTGCGTGCCCGCGCGACCTCGCGTCTGAAGAAGCAGAACGCCTAGGGCCGAGCCGTGCCCGGGCCCGACCCGTCTGGAGCATCCATGACCCGCTCGAACCCCCGTCGCATCGTGGCCGTCGCGGCGATCTCGCTCGCGCTCGTGACCGGCACGACCGCCTGCAGCACGGGCACCCCGCTCGACAACATCGTCGAGGGGCTCGTTCAGCAGGGCGTCGACCAGCTCGTCGGCGGCATCGACGACCAGATCAGGGGCCTCGTCGACGACGTGCTCGGCGGTGTCGAGCTGACCGGCGACGGCCAGGTGCCCGCGAGCTTCCCGACCGAGGTGCCCCTGACGGGCGCCGTGCTGGGCGGCGGCGCCGGCCCCGAGGGCTCGGGGTGGGTCGTGCGCACCCAGCTCGACGGCGGGCAGGGCTTCGCCGACGCGGCGGCCGCCCTCGAGCGGGCCGGGTACACGGCCTCCGGCGTCTCGAGCGACGCCGCGAGCGGATACGGCGCCTACTCGAGCGACGCCTACCGCGTCGACCTGTCGGTCGCGACTGACGGCGAGGGCGTCGTCACGGCGACCTACGTGGTCACCCCGCTCTGAGGCACTGCAGCGGCGAGTCAGTGCAGTTAGGCTGAACGGGTGAAGATCGCGCGCTTCAGCACCGGGGCAGACCCGCAGTTCGGCATCGTCGACGACGACGAGCTCGTCGTTCTCGCCGGCGACCCCATGTTCCACGGCTACGAGACCACGGGCGAGCGCGTGAAACTCAGCGAGGCACGCCTGCTCGCGCCGGTCATCCCGCGCTCGAAGGTCGTGTGCATCGGCATGAACTACGCCGCGCACGTGCAGACGATGCAGTACGAGGTGCCCGAGAACCCGCTCATCTTCTTGAAGCCCAACACCGCGGTGATCGGCCCCGACGAGCCCATCGTCATCCCGCCCGTCGAGGGCCGCATCACGCACGAGGGCGAGCTCGTCATCGTGATCGGGAAGATCGCGAAGCGCGTGAAGAAGGAGAACTGGCGCGACGTCGTCTTCGGCTACACGATCGGCAACGACGTGTCGGCGCGCGACGTGATGTTCGCCGACGGGCAGTGGGCCCGGGCGAAGGGCTACGACACCTTCGCGCCGATCGGCCCCTTCATCGAGACCGAGCTCGATCCGACCGAGCTCGAGATCACGACCTTCGTCGACGGCGAGCCCCGCCGCAGCGGCAACACCCGCGACATGATCCACGGCGTGCCCGAGATCATCGAGTTCGTGAGCGACGCGTGGACCCTGCTGCCGGGCGACATCATCATGACCGGTACGCCCGACGGGCTCGGCGGGTTCCACGATGGGCAGATGATTGAGATCCGCATCGACGGCCTCGGCGTGCTGCGCAATCCCGCGAAGAACCGCGACGACCGCATCGACCCCGCCTGAGCAGAGCACCATCGCCTCGGGGTCGATCGCGGGTGGATGATGGAGCCATGAGCACCGACCGCGCCCTCGCCACCGAGCTCGGCACCGCGCTGACCGCCGAGGCCGTCGCGGCCGTGCAGCGCCGCACGCGCGGCGTGCTCATGATCGGCCAGGTGCTCGCCGGGCTCGGCATGGGCGCGACACTCTCGATCGGCGCGATCCTCGCCGCCGAGATCTCGGGATCCCCGGCCTTCAGCGGCATGGCCGCGACCGCGGTGACTCTGGGCGCGGCCCTCGCGGCCATCCCGCTCGCACGGCTCGCGCGGCGCACGGGTCGCGCGCCCGCGCTCGCCACTGGCGCCCTCACGGCGGCGACGGGCGCCGCGATCGCGATGGCGGCGGCGGGGCTGCAGAGCTTCCCGCTGCTGCTGCTCGGAATCCTGTTCATCGGCAGCGGCACGGCCGTCACCCTGCAGTCGCGGTTCGCGGCCGTCGACCTCGCCTCGGCGGCGACGCGCGGGCGCGACCTCTCGCTCGTCGTGTGGGCGACGACGGTCGGCGCGGTATCGGGGCCGAACCTCATCGGGCCGGGCGAGACGCTCGGTGCGTCCCTGGGACTGCCCGACCTGAGCGGCCCCTTCCTGTTCACCGTGGTCGCCCAGTCGCTCGCGGCCGTGCTCTACCTCGTGGGGCTGCGGCCCGACCCGCTGCGGGTCGCCGAGGCCTGGCGCCTCGAGCAGGCGCGCGCTGCGCGTGCGGAGGAGGAGCGCTCGGGCGTCGCGGCGCCGAGCGTCGTGACGGCGGTCGACGACCGGCCGGGCATCCGCCTCGCGATGATGTCGATCGCGCTCAGCCACGCCACGATGGTCTCGGTCATGGCGATGACGCCCGTGCATCTGACGGCGCACGGGGCGAGCCTCGTGATCGTGGGATTCACGATCAGCCTGCACATCGCCGGCATGTACGCCCTGTCGCCCGTGTTCGGCATCCTCGCCGACCGTGTCGGCCGCCGCGCGACGGTGCTCATGGGGCAGGGGATGCTCGCCGCGAGCCTGCTGATGACGGGCTTCGGCGCCGAGAGCGAGGGCTGGGTCGTCGCCGGGCTCATCTTCCTCGGGCTGGGCTGGAGCGCGAGCACCGTGGCGGGTTCTGCTCTGCTCACCGAATCGGCCGCTCCCGATCGGCGCACCATCGTGCAGGGACGCAGCGATCTCGTGATGAGCGGCACGGGAGCCGTCGGGGGTGCCCTCGCGGGGGTAGTCCTGGCGCTGCTGGGCTACAGCGGACTCTCGTTCGTGGCCCTGGCGCTCGTCGCGACGGTCGTCGTCGCGCTCGCGCTCACACCGCGTCGCGCGTGAACCCCGTTCGGGGGTATCCGCGCACGACGATCGTTCACCTACACTGAAAGCACGCGACGGCAGGGGGTCGTCGCGTGCAGCCGCGCATCCGGGGGATGCCGGCCGGTCGCACAGGGTCCGGGGGGAACCGTGAGAGCGCACGTCAGCATCGCCATCGTGATCGCCGCAGCGCTCGTTGTCGCACCGCTGCCGGCCGTCGCCGCCGAGCTTCCCGCGATCGGCGCGAGCGCCGTCGCCGCGCCCGAGCCGGGCCTCTCGGGTGACGCCGTCCCCGTCGCGAGCACGCTCTCGGCGGCTGCGACGCTCTCGCCCGCGGGCGTGCCGTTCGCGGCGGAGCGCGCGGCGATCCTCCAGCAGACGAACGACCTGCGCGCACAGAACGGCCTGCCGCCCCTGCGGCTCAATGCTGCGCTCAACGACATCGCCCAGGACTGGTCGGTGCAGCAGGCCTCGGTGTCGGCGATGTCGCACCGGGCCGGCTTCCAGTACCTCTACCCTGGCGGTTGGTCGCGCGCGGCGGAGAACGTCGCGGCGGGCTACAGCCCGTCGTCGGTCGTCGGTGCGTGGGCCGCATCGCCGGGCCACCGGGCGAACCTGCTCTCGGCGAGCACCGACATCGGCATCGGCATCGCCGCGAACTCGAGCGGCCGGCTCTACTACACGCAGAACTTCGCCCGCTACGCCTCGGCCCCGCCGACGGTGCCGGGCGACGTCTC
>LNFD01000352.1 GCA_001464255.1 Actinomycetales bacterium Ga0077552
CGGCAGCTCGTGAACCGAGGACCGCAGGGTGAGGCCGCGGATGAGCTCGAGCATCGAGCGCAGCTCGCGCCGGGCATCCGGGAGCGGTCGCGGCGTTGCGACGATCCACTGAACGGCGAGCCGCCCCTCGGGCGCGCTGAGCCGCAGCGCGAGCTCGGTCGCGGCGAGCCGCTCGACGCTGATCGCCGCGAGGGCGCGCAGCAGGGTGCGCCGCTCGAGCACGGAACGGCGACCCAGATCGTCGGGGTCGTCAGCCAGGGCGGTGATGTTCAGCCGGGGGTGGCGGGCGACGAGATCGTCGAGCATGAGCTGCGCCCAGGTCTTCTCGACGTCGGTCACGAGCAGGGTGCGGATGCTGCGGGCGAGCCGACGGGCCTCGTCGCGGTCGTCGTCGCCGATGCTCTCGGCGGCCACGACGCGCTGCAGGTAGGGCACGACCTCCCGGTTGAGCAGCGAGACGCGGCGCTGCTGCACCGAGCGCGCGACGCCGCTGCGGTGCTCGACCGCGGCCGCCGCGGCCGACCGCCAGGCGCGGTCGTGCCAGAGCTGGGTCGAGCTGTTGAGCGAGCGCGCATAGGCCGCGGCCGCGAACCCCATGACGGAGACGCTGAACGAGCCTGTGACGGCGAGCGTCAGCACGGGCACATCGGTCGACGCCGAGGACGACTGCACGATGCCGAGCGCCGCGCAGAGCAGGGTGTGCACGACCGTCCAGAACACGATCTCGCGGGCCGGTCGGTACGGAGTGCTCGCGACGAGCAGAACGCCGACGACGAGCGGGGCCCAGTCGTCGCGGATGAGCGCGTTGGCCCCCGCAGTGGAGGCCGCGCTCGTCACGAGCACCGTCGCGAGCAGCACCTGGAACACCTGCGCCGACGCGGGCTGCCAGAGGGGCCGGGATGCCCGAGAGCGGTCGAGCAGCAGCCAGACCGCCCCGGCGAGCGCCGTGAACGACACGATGAGCCAGAGCGGCTGCGTCACCTCGTGCGACCGGGTCAGCAGGGTGATCGGCGGCAGCGCGAGCGCGAGCAGCGCCGCGCCGGTCGTGACCGGGCGGGCCGCCGCCGCGGAGAGCGGGTCGAGCCGTTCGAGGGTGACCTCGGAGGAGGGGATGGGCGGGTCGAGGTTCACGAGCGCACCCCCGTCGCACTCGAGGAGCGCGCCGCCGGCACGCGCAGCAGCACCGAGGTGCCCTTGCCCGGCTGCGACCACACGGTCGCGGAGCCCCCGATGGTCTCGAGCCGGCCGACGATGCTCGTTCCGACGCCGAGCCGGCCATCGGTGCGGGCGTCGAGCGCGAAGCCTCGGCCGCCGTCGATGACCATCGCCGAGACCTCACCGCCCCCGCCGCCGAGCACGAGGTCGGCGGCGTCGACGCCTGCATGGCGCCGCACGTTGGCGATGCACTGAGCGATGGCGCGGCTGAACTCGTCGAAGGCCTCGGAGTCGAGCGCGTCGAGCACGGCCGTTTCGCCCTCGATCTGCACGCGCACCTCGCCCCCCGCGGCGTCGTCGACGATCGCGCGCAGGCGCCCGTGGCGGTCGGCGGTCTCGCCCGGGCCGTCATCGTCGGGCGAGCGCCCGGGATCGACGGGGTCGACGTCGAACCACTCCTGCCCGACGATCGTCTCGAGGTCGGTGCGGATCGCGGCCCGCACGGCCGGGGAGAGCTCGCCCGGGGTCGCCGTGATGACCGCGAGCTGATTGAGCACGGTGTCGTGCAGCAGGGCGGTGGCGCGCTGCTCGAACACGCGCCGGACATCCGCCAGCATCTCGTCGCGCGCCGCGCGGTAGATCTCCTTCTGCGAGTCGCGCCCGGTCAGGCGGTCGGCGCGCAGCACCGAGAGCAGGCCCACGACGATGAACCAGACGGCGAACGAGATGGTGTCGAACCGCCAGGGAGCCCCCAGCATGACGAGAGCGGCGAGGGCGGCGAGCTCGCCGACGAGGTACGCTGCCGTCGTCCAGACCATCGAGATGCCGAGGCTCGGCCCCACCCCGATGACGAGGATGAGCGACAGCTTGAGCAGCACGATCGTGAAGTCGTCGTTCGCGACCGGGGTGTCGAGCTGCGTCGACGCGATCAGCGAGTACCAGACGACGCACAGGCCCCCGATGGCGAGGTAGCTCACGGCGATGAAGGCCGAGGGGCTGCGCTCGAGCAGCACGAGCAGCACGACCATCGGGATGAGCACGACGAGCGCCGGCCAGAGGATCACCTGCGGCAGGTAGGCCTGGATCGACACGACGACGAGGCCGACGCTCGTGAGGCAGACGGCGGCGGCTGCGTGCCCGGCGCGGGCAATCGCGGTGCTCGTGGTGCGCGCGGCCAGGTGCGGGGGCAGGCCCAACGGCACGATGCACCCCTTCCTGGCTGCATGCGAGTGCATGGAGTCTCTCTCGCATTATGGCGGAGCGGGGCGGCCCCGACCAGTCCTCAAGCGGGAGGCGCCGCACGGCAGACGCGTCGTAGGCTCGGGGCATGGCCACCGTCGACCTCAACAGCGATCTCGGCGAGTCGTTCGGCGCGTGGACGATGGGTGACGACGACGCGATGTTCCCGCTCGTCACGAGCGCCAACCTCGCGTGCGGGTTCCACGCGGGCGACCCCGCGACCATGCTCTCGGCGTGCCGCGCCGCGGCGACCAACGGCGTCGCGATCGGCGCGCATCCGGCCTACCGCGACCTCGCCGGATTCGGTCGGCGCGACATGGAGGTGCCGGCCGAGCAGCTGCACGCCGACGTGCTGTATCAGGTGGCAGCGCTCGCGGGGATCGCCGCGCACGCGGGCGCCTCGGTGCGGTACCTCAAGCCGCACGGCGCGCTCTACAACCGCATCGCCGTCGACCTCGAGGTCGCCGAGGTCGTGGCCGACGTCGCGCGCGACCTCGGGCTGCCTGTGCTGGGGCTGCCGGGCTCGGCGATCGAGACGGCGTGCCGCCAGGCGGGCGTCGCCTTCGTGCGCGAGGCCTTCGCCGACCGCGGCTACCTCGCCGACGGCACGCTCACCCCGCGCGGGCCGGCCGGAGCCCTCATCACCGACCCGCGGGCCGTCGCCGAGCGCGCGCTGCGCATGGTCGTCGAGGGTGTCGTCGAGGCCGTCGACGGCACCGAGATCGTCGTGCGCCCCGACTCGCTGTGCGTGCACGGCGACACCCCCGGCGCGGTCGCCATCGCCCGCGCGGTGCGCGCGGCGCTCTACGGCGCCGGGGTCGAGGTCGCGGCCTTCACATGAGGCTGCTGCCCTGCGGCGACCGCGCGCTGCTCGCCGAGTTCGCGACGCTCGAGGCGGCGCTCGCGGCGCACGCGGGGTGGAGCTCCGCGGCCCCCGCCGGCATCGTCGAGCTCGTGCCGGCCGCCCGCACCGTGCTCGTGCGGCTCGACCCGGGCGTGCTCGGCCTCGGGGCGGCCGAGCAGTGGCTCACCGCCCACGCAGCGATCGCGACGGCCGCGCTGCCAGCCGCGGGTCTCGTGACCCTGCCGGTGGTCTACGACGGCGACGACCTCGCGGTGGTCGCCGAGGCCTGGGGTTGCTCGCCGCACGCCGTCGCCGACCGCCACGCCGCGACCGCCTGGGTGTGCGCGTTCATCGGCTTCGCCCCCGGCTTCCCGTACCTCGTGCCCGCGGGCGCGGCGCTGCCGCCCGTGCCGCGCCGGGCTACCTCGCGCCCGCAGGTGCCCACGGGAGCGGTCGCCCTCGCCGCCGAGTACTGCGGCGTCTACCCCCGCCCCTCCCCCGGCGGCTGGCAGCTCATCGGCCGCACCGATGCCGTGCTGTGGGATGCCGACCGGGCCTCCCCCGCCCTCGTCACCCCGGGCACGCGCGTGCGCTTCACCGCGGTGCGCCCGTGAGCGCCGTGCGGGTGATCGACCCGGGTCCGCTCGCCTTCGTGCAGGACCTCGGGCGGCCCGGCCTCGCCGCGCTCGGCGTGAGCGCCTCGGGCGCGTTCGATCGCGCGGCCCACCGGCTCGCCAACCGCCTCGTCGGCAACGACGAGGGCGCGGCCGCGATCGAGTGCCTGCTCGGGGGCCTGCGCCTGGCGCTGCCGGCGGGCACCTGGTTCGCGGTCACCGGGGCGTGGAGCGACGCCGTGCTCGTGACCGACGACGGCCGTCGACGCGTCGAACCGCACACCGCCACGCTCGTGGCCTCGGCCAGCGAGCTGCACCTCGGCCCCGTGACGCACGGCCTGCGGTCGACGGTCGCCGTGCGCGGCGGGCTCGCGGTGCCCCTCGCACTCGGCTCGCGCTCGCGTGACACCCTCGCCGCGCTCGGACCCGAGCCGCTGCACGCGGGCGACGTGCTGCCGCTCGGCCCCGAACCCGCTGCCCCCGTGCCGGCGGCCGACCTCGTGCCGGTGGATCCCCCCACCGACGGGGTCGTCGAGCTCGGGGTGCGCCCCGGGCCCCGCCACGACTGGTTCGACGCGACGGCGTGGTCGCTGTTGCTCACGAGCGAGTGGACGACCTCGGCCCGCAGCGACCGCACGGGAGTGCGCCTCGAGGGGCCCGCGCTCGCGCGGGTGCCCGACCTCGTCGGGGTCGAGCTCGCGAGCGAGGGGATGCTGCGCGGGAGCCTCCAGGTCTCGCCCGACGGCGCGCCCACCGTGCTGGGGCCTGACCATCCCGTCACGGGCGGGTACCCCGTCATCGCCGTGGTCGTCGACGCCGCGCTCGACCGGCTCGCGCAGCTGCGGCCCGGCCAGCCCGTGCGCCTGCGGCTCGTCGCCGGGCGCCGCTAGCCGCCGAGGGCGAGCTCGCTGCCCGACCGGCGGCGGCGCAACCAGCGGTCGTGGCTCGCGACGACGACCGCGCCGGGATGCACGCCGAGGGCGTCTTCGAGCTCGGTCGCAAGCCGCAGCGAGAGGTGGTTCGTGGGCTCGTCGAGCAGCAGCACGTGCGCGGGCCGACCGAGCACGATCGCGAGCGCGAGCCTTCGCCGCTGCCCGACCGAGAGCGCGCCGGCCGGGCGGTCGAGATCGCGCGCGCCCAGTAGCCCCAGGCTGGCGAGCGGCACAGCCTCGGCCCGACCGGTGCCGAGCGCCGCCGCGTACAGCTCGCGCGGGGTGCGATGCGGCTCGGTGAGGCGGGTGTCTTGCGCGAGCACACCGATGCGCACGCGCGGCCTCACGGCGAGCCGGCCGTCATCGATCGGGATGCTCGCCGCGAGCACCCCGAGCAGCGTCGACTTGCCCGATCCGTTCGGGCCCGTGACGAGCATCCGATCACCGATCCGCAGCGCGAGCGTCACGGGCGCGAGCCGACGGTCGACCGCGACCGCCTCGAGCGCGACGAGCGGCTCGTCGGTGTCGAGCGCGGCGATGCCCGGCGGCAGGCCCGCGAACCGCAACGGCTCGGGCGGGGCCCCGAGCTGCTCGCGCTCGAGCTCGGCCAGGCGCCGCTCGGCGTCGCGCACTCGCCGCGCCACCGCCGTCTCGACGCTCGCTTGCTTGTAGTTGCGCACGTTCTTGTCGTTGTCGCGCACGCGGCGGTCGGGGTTGCCAAGCTCGCGCGCGGTGACCTGCACGGTCTGGCGCAACTGCGCGAGCTCTCGCTGCTCGACCTCGTAGCTGTGCACCCAGCGCTCGTGCTCGCGCGCCCTCTCGGCGAGGTAGTCGCTGAAGCCGCCGCCGTACCGCACGGCCTGCCCTCCCCCGTTCTCGCCGGTCGCGGCGCGACGGCTCGGGTCGAGGTCGACGAGCTCGGTCGCCACCTCATCGAGCAGGGCGCGGTCGTGGCTCGCGAGCACGACAGGCCCCCGCCAGCCGAGCAGCTGCTCGCGAAGCGCGTCGACCGCGCGGTCGTCGAGGTGGTTGCTCGGCTCGTCGAGCACGAGGGCGTCGGGGCGGCTCAGGAGCAGCGCCGCGAGGGCGAGCCGACTGCGCTGGCCGCCCGAGATCTCACCGAGCGACGTCGCGAGCGGGATGCCCGCCACGCCGAACGCGTCGAGCAGGGCATCGCGGCGCGCGTGCCGGCTCCACAGTTCGACCCGTTCGGCCTCGTCGAGCGCGGCAGCGTACTCGGCGGCCGCCGCGGCATCGGTGCCGAGCCCCGCGGCTGACGCCTCGAGGCGGCGCTCGAGGGCGAGCAGCGGCGCGTCGGCGGCGTCGAGGATGCTCGCGACGGGCATCCCGGAATCGAACGGCACCTCTTGCGGCAGCCAGCCGAGCCGCGCGCGGCGCACGATCTCGCCGGCGTCGGGCTCGTCGACGCCCGTGAGCAGGCGCAGCAGGGTCGACTTGCCCGCTCCGTTCTCGCCGATCAGGCCGACACGCGCGCCCGCGGGCACGACGAGGTCGACATCGCGCAGCACGGCGCGGCCGTCGAGGATGCGGGTGACGCCGCGCGCGACGAGGAGCGCGCGGTCGCCGGAAATCGGGGTCGGAGACATGGAGTACCGCCGGGGTTCGCAGGATTCCCGCCGGGCTCAGCCTCGGGCGCGGGACTTCGACTGCGTCACAGCTCCATGCGACCAGGGTACCGGCCGCACCCCGTGCGCGTCATGTCACAAATGACGGAGATTGGCCTCAGCACCACCCACCTCGGGCCACTCAACGGCGGAAACTCCGTCATTTGGTCGTGTCGTCCGGCGGAAGGTCGAGCACTGCGCGGAGGCGCAGGCTCAGCGGGCCTGGCGCTCCGCGGTCTCGACGACGTTGGCGAGCAGCAGCGCGCGCGTCATGGGGCCGACGCCGCCGGGGTTCGGCGAGATCCACGACGCGACCGTCGCGACATCGTCGGCCACGTCGCCCGCGATGCGCGAGACGCCCGTATCGGGATCGACGAGCCGCGAGACGCCCACGTCGAGCACGATCGCGCCGGGCTTCACGTCGGCGGCCGTCACGATGCCGGGCACGCCCGCTGCGGCGACGATGATGTCGGCGCGCCGCAGGTGCGCGGCAAGGTCGGTCGTGCCCGTGTGGGTGAGCGTGACGGTCGCGTTGTACTCGCGCCGCGTCAGCAGCGAGCCGATCGCGCGCCCCACGGTGACGCCGCGGCCGATCACGACGACATCCTTGCCCGACCACGAGAGCCCGTGCCGCTCGACGAGCTCGATGACGCCGCGCGGCGTGCACGGCAGCGGAGTGTCGATCTCGCGGTCGACGCGCAGCACGAGGCGCCCCAGGTTCGTGGGGTGCAGCCCGTCGGCGTCTTTGTCGGGATGCACGCGCTCGAGAATCGCGTCGGTGTCGAGGTGCTTCGGCAGCGGCAGCTGCACGATGAACCCCGTCACCGCCGGGTCGGCGTTCAACTCGTCGATGACGGATTCGAGCTCGGCCTGCGTCGTCGTCGCCGGCAGATCACGGCGGATCGACGCGATGCCCACCTCGGCGCAGTCGCGGTGCTTGCCCGCGACGTACCACTGCGAGCCGGGGTCGTCGCCGACGAGCACGGTCGCGAGACCAGGAACGATGCCGCGCTCGCGCAGCGCCGTCACGCGCTCGGTGAGCTCGGCCTTGATGGCCGCCGCGGTCGCCGTGCCATCGAGCCGCTGCGCGGTCGAAGCACTCACGCCTACAGCCCCGGGTAGAGCGGGAACGCGTCGGTGAGCGCCGCAACGCGCGACTGCAGCGCCGCGACGTCGGGGTTCGGCATCAGGGTGTGGGCGATGATGTCGGCCACCTCGGTGAACTCGGCGTCGGCGAAGCCGCGCGTGGCGAGCGCCGGGGTTCCGATGCGCACACCGCTCGTGACCATCGGCGGGCGCGGGTCGAACGGCACACCGTTGCGGTTGACCGTGATGCCGACGTGGTGCAGCAGGTCTTCGGCCTCGAGGCCGTTGAGGGGCGACTCGCGCAGGTCGACGAGCGCGAGGTGAACATCCGTGCCCCCCGTCAACACGGTGACTCCAGCAGCAGTCGCGTCGTCCTCCGTCAGGCGGTCGGCGAGGATCTGGGCTCCGCGGATGGTGCGCTCCTGCCGCTCGACGAACTCCGGCGTCGCGGCGAGCTTGAAGGCCACGGCCTTCGCGGCGATGACGTGCATGAGCGGCCCGCCCTGCTGGCCCGGGAACACCGCCGAGTTGAGCTTCTTGAACAGCGACTCGTCGTTGCTGAGGATGATGCCGGATCGCGGGCCCGCGAGGGTCTTGTGCACGGTCGAGCTGACGACGTGCGCGTGCGGCAGCGGCGAGGGGTGCAGGCCCGCGGCGACGAGACCGGCGAAGTGGGCCATGTCGACCCAGAGCTTGGCGCCGACCTCGTCGGCGATCGCGCGGAAGGCGGCGAAGTCGAGCTGGCGCGAGTAGGCCGACCAGCCGGCGATGATGACCGTCGGCTTGACCTCGAGGGCCTTGGCGCGCACGACGTCCATGTCGACGAGCATCGTCTCGGGGTCGACGCCGTAGCTCGTGGCGTTGTAGACCTTGCCCGAGAAGTTGAGCTTCATGCCGTGCGTGAGGTGGCCACCGTGGGCCAGCTCGAGGCCGAGGATCGTGTCGCCGGGCATCGCGAGGGCGTGCAGCACGGCCGCGCTCGCCTGCGCGCCCGAGTGCGGCTGCACGTTGGCGAACTCCGCGCCGAACAGCGCCTTGGCGCGCTCGATGGCGAGGTTCTCGGCGATGTCGACGAACTCGCAGCCGCCGTAGTAGCGCTTGCCGGGGTAGCCCTCGGCGTACTTGTTGGTGAGCACCGAGCCCTGGGCTTCGAGAATGGCGCGCGAGACGAAGTTCTCGCTCGCGATCATCTCGAGCGTGCCGCGCTGGCGGCCGAGCTCCTGCTCGAGCACCGCGGCGATCTCGGGGTCGACCTCGGTGAGGGCCTCGTTGAACGAGCTGGGCAGTTTGTCAGACACGGGAGGTCTCCTTCGAGGGTCTGCCGGGCGCAGCCGGCGGGATTCTGCTGGGGGCCCAGGCGTACGGCCCCGCACCGTGTCGGTCGCTCCCTGATGGTGACCCATCCGAACGCCAGTTGCGACGAGGTCAGTCTATCGCGGCTCAAGACTCCTCACGAAGGCGAGCACGACACGCTTTCGGGCCGCTTCAAGCCTGTCTTCGGGAATCGCGCTGACGCGTGCAGCCAAGAGTGACGGGTCGATGAGGCCGGCCCCAACGAGCGCCCGCACGAACACTCGATCACGCTGCTCATTGCGGGCAAGCTTGGCCGCGCACGTGTCATGCGGGTCTAGGCACACTGCCTCGACGTCCGGAGCTTCGAGCACAAGCACCCGCGTCACACGATCTTGCCAACCCGCAGGCAAGACAGCGGTACCAACGTCGACGCCCTGAACATAGAAGCCATGAGCGTCGTGGAAACCTGACCACTCTCCGAGCGCTCCGTCGATTCGGTCGGCCGACTGCGAGTCGATGTCTCCGAAGACCGCCACGTCGAACTCGAGAGACGCTGTCGCTTCTTCGGGAAGCTCGTCGTGCGAAAAGGTACCCAGCAACGACTGGCTGCCGATCACCAAGAACCGACCACCGTGAACGAGGCGACCCGCCTCTTTCAGCGCGATCTGCAGTTCCGTGTTGGTAGCCATCAGCGCGCTCGCCGAATCGCGTCGAGTCGCTCAGGCTCGCTGAGCACCCCATTGAACGGGCCGACCTGCCTCATATCGATCGAGTGATGATCGGTGGCCGTCATCGCGTGCAAGAGGCCCGGCAGATCACGTGCGTCGGCGAGGCGCATCCATTCGTCCAGCAGCCCAGCCGTGTAAGGGTCAACTTTGCTGCGGGCTTTGGTTGCGACGCGGCTGACGTTCGCGAGGGTCGCATCCGGATCGCGCAGCAGGTGCTCAGCAACCTTCTTGTGCAGTTCGTGCGCGACACGTTCTTCCCGGCGTTCCAATGCGAGCGTTGTGAGTGGGATGACTCGAACGCTGACGTCTGCCTCAAGAGCCGCCAGCGTGCGGCGCAACGTGTCGAGCTGAATGCGCCCGCTCGCTTCAGCGCGCTCATAGTTCTGCACAGTGGCAGCGCTTACGCCCAGACGACGCGCGAGTTCGCGCACGCTCACACCAGAGCGCTCGCGTTGCTGACGAATGAGCGTGTTCATGGTCGGATTCTCCTTGCGTATGCACTCAAGCATACAGCTTCTCTCGTCGACTCTCGGGGAACAGGCGTAACCAATCGCGTCGACCGGACACTATCGAGGTGTGGAGCATGACGATCGAGCACTGTGGGACCGCGTCCTCAGCGGTGACCAGCGCGCGTTCGGCGTGCTTTTCGAGCAGCATCGAGATCGCGTGTTCCGGGTTCTCCTCCGTTCGAGCCCGCTGGCCGCGGATGCCGAAGACCTCACAGCAGTGGTCTTCCTCGAACTGTGGCGCCGTCGTGACTCCGCGCGTTTCGTCGACCGCTCGTTGCTGCCGTGGCTGCTCGTCACCGCAGGGAATGTCGCTCGCAACGCGACGCGGAGCCGTCGACGATACGAACGGTTCCTCGCCGCACTGCCGGCACCCGAGGATGAGCCTGACTTCTCGACGGGCGTCGACGAGCACCTCGACGGGCGCGCTGCACACGACGCCCTGAACGCCGCGCTCGCTCGCCTCTCTGCGGTCGACCACGCACTCATCACCTTGACCGCTATCGAGGGGTATTCCCTCGACGATGCGGCCACGGCCGTCGGGCTCACCTACGGCGCCGCGAAGACCCGCCTCTCGAGGGCGCGGCGTCGGCTTCGCGACTCTCATCCCCACTTCTCAATAGCGGAGGCAACATGAACCCCGAGTTTTCCCCTGTCCGTAGCGACGCAATCCGCGCGGGCCTCGAGCAAGCCGTGGTGGCGAACGCCGGCAACTCGTCGCATCGAGTTCCCGGATGGATCACGGGCGCGTCGCTGTTGATCGTCGGACTCGTTACCGGCGGCGCTGTCTCCGCTGCGGCGGTCACCAGCTTGCAGACCGAAGCCCGAATCGAAGCGCCGCCCGGAGTGATTCCCGGCGTACCCATCGTCTCTTTGTTGGGCGAAACCTCGAGCTATGAGATTTCCGGCGAGTCCACCGTCGAGTTGCCTAGCCCGCCGATCGGTGCGACGCATATTCAGGCCAGCATTTCGTGCCTGACCGTTGGGGCTTTCAGCTGGGGCCCGGACCCTGCGGGCAATAATCCGTCGATCTACTGTCGCGCTGACGATGTGAGTTCTGCCTCCGGGAACGCATCAATGGACTTTCCAATCGACGCGGAAACGCCGCTGTTGTTCGCCCAGACGGGCCCCGAGGGCCGCGCGCTTCTGGTCGTGCAATACGTCAACTACGTGCCGACCGCGCTCGGGCGCAATGCGTCCGGCGAAACTTACGGCGTGGCCTGGACTGGCCTTGTGGAACCGGACCTCGTTGCGGTCGCTGGAGTCGCGCCCGATGGCTCGTCGATCGTGGGGTACGCGCGAGCGACAGACCTCAATTCTTTCGGTCCCGAGTGGCCCGGTATGCCGGCAGACCCCGAACAGGCCGTGGAGTGGCAGCGCGAGCGAAACGAGCGGTATCCGGATGGATGGGAGATTCCCATCTACTCGTCAGACGGCCGGACGGTGCTCGAACTAGCCTCGTTGCCGATAGCCGTCGAGAACCTCCCTGCCGAGGGTCACTCCGGCCACCCACTGCTTCGCCGAGTTTTGCTCTGCAATGATGCCGTCATGTCGAATCGAGCGAAGTCGGGCCAGCGCGTCAACCTGCTGCGCCCGTCGAGCGGGTCAGGCTCGGAGCGCGCCGACCGGGTGAGCTTCGTCGAGCTGTTCTTCGACCTCGTGTTCGTCTTCGGCCTCACGCAGCTGAGCGACGTCGTCGCACACGTCGACTCGGTGCCCTCAGGAGTCGTCGCGGTCGTGCTGCTGCTGGCGATGTGGTGGCTGTGGATGCAGACCACCTGGACGACCAACTGGCTCGACCCGCAGCGGCTCGAGGGGCGCGGGCTGCTCATAGCCCTCGCGTTCGTCGGCCTCATCGTCTCGGTCTCGCTGCAGGAGGCCTCGGGCGACCGAGCGCTCGTCTTCGCCCTCGCCTACGTCGGCCTGCAGGTGGGCCGCACGCTCGCGATGATCGCGGCGACCGCGCACCACGATCGAGCCGCCCACGCCGACTTCCGCCGCCTGGCGGCGTGGTTCGCCCTGAGCGGCGTCGCGTGGATCGCCGGCGCCCTGCTCGGCGGCATCGCCCTCGTCGTGCTCTGGGTCGTCGCCGTCGCGATCGACTACCTCGGCGCGGCCATGTCGTACCGCACGCCCGTGCTGGGCCGCGGCGACATGGAGCGGTGGGACCTCTCGGCGGCGCACATCGCCGAGCGGGCATCCCTCTTCATCATCATCGCGCTCGGCGAGACCTTCCTCGTCACGGGCTTCGCCTTCGTCGCGGAGGAGCTCACGGTCGAGCGCTCGCTCGCCCTCGTCAGCGCATTCCTCTCGGCCGCGGCCATGTGGTGGTTCTACTTCGACCAGGGCGAGTGGTGGGGTGAGCGCCGGCTGAAGAAGGGCGCCCAGACGGGCGCGATCGCGCGCGCCGCCTACTCCTACGCCCACGTCGTCATCATCGCCGGCATCGTGCTGACAGGCGTCGCCGACAAGCTCGTCGTCGGAAAGCCCGACACGTGGTCGACGATCGCCCTCGTCAGCATCGTCGGCGGGCCAGCGCTCTACGTGCTGGGCTGCGCGAGCTTCCGGCGCATCGTGGGCGCGCCGGGCGTGCTCGTCGCGGTCGTCGCCGGCGTCGGGATGCTCGCTCTGGCCC
>LNFD01000353.1 GCA_001464255.1 Actinomycetales bacterium Ga0077552
GGTGACGCCTGGCTGACCGTGACGGCCTCGATCGCGGATGCGCTCGGCATCGTCGTCGTGCGCCCCGGGCGCGCGGCGAGCGATGGCGCGATCGCCAAGCTCGCCGGGCGGCTGCGCGAGCGCGGCTCGACCCTGCTCGTGCTCGGCCCCTGGCCCCAGGCCGAGGCGATGATCTGCCTCACCGAGAGCCGCTGGTCGGGCCTGGGCGATGGCCACGGCTACCTGAGCGAGCGCGAGGTCACGATCACCGTGAGCTCGAAGCGCGGCGGCCGGCCCCGCAGCGGTCGCGTGATGATGCCGGATGCCGAGCTGGGCATCCGCCGTCTCGATCGTGACGCGGCCGTCACCGCACTGAGACGGGTCGGCTGATGCAGCGCACGCTCGTGCTGTGGGTGCCCGACTGGCCCGTCATCGCGGCCGTGCGCGAAGGGCTGGCCGTCGTGGGAGCGCCGATCGCCGTCATGGCGGCCAACCGGGTCGTCGCGTGCTCCTCCGCCGCCCGCGCCGAGGGGGTGCGGGCCGGGCAGCGGCGGCGCGAGGCGCAGTCGCTGTGCACGAGCCTCGTGGTCGTGCCGTTCGACGAGGGCCGCGACCACCGGTTGTTCGCCCCGCTCATCGACGTCGTCGAAGGGCTCGTCGCGGGCGTGCAGGTCGTGCGGCCCGGCCTGCTCGCGCTCGCGGCGCGCGGGCCGGCGCGCTACTACGGCGGCGAGAAGGCCGCCGCGCTCGCGCTGCGCGGGGCCGTGCTCGACGACGACGTGGTCGACACGCGCATCGGCATCGCCGACGGTCTCTTCGCGGCCGAGCTCGCCGCGCGCACGGTCGCGCCGGAGGTGTCGGTGCAGATCGTGCAGAGCGGAGCATCCGGCCCTTTCCTCGCGCCCTTCCCGGTCACGACGCTCGGCGATCCCGACCTCGCGACCCTGCTCGGGCGGCTCGGGGTGCGCACGCTCGGCGATTTCGCCGCGCTGCCCGCCGAGGCCGTGCGCGACCGATTCGGCGCGGCCGGAGCCCACCGGCACGCCCTCGCGGGGGCCTCCGACGCGACCCCGCTCGTGCCGCGCACTCCCCCGCCCGACCTCGAACGCGTGCTCGAGCTCGAACCGCCGCTCGACCGCGTCGACCAGCTCGCCTTCGCCGTGCGGCAGCTCGCCGACGAGCTCGTCGAGACCCTCACGAGCCGACTGCTCGTCGCCACCGCCATCCGCATCGGCTTCCGCGACGAGCACGGCACCGAGACCGAGCGGGCCTGGCTGCACCCGCGGTCGTTCCGCGCGAGCGAGATCGTCGACCGCGTGCGCTGGCAGCTCAGCGGCGAGACGCGCACGGCGGGCACACCAGCTGACGCCGACCGCGGCCCCGGGCTGCGCTCGGCCATCACGCGCGTGCGCATCGTGCCTGAGAACGTCGACGACCTCGCCCACCACGAGCCCGGCCTCTGGGGCAGCGCGCCCGACGAGCGCGTGCACCACGCCCTCTCGCGCGTGCAGAGCCTGCTCGGCCACGAGGCCGTGCTCACCGCCCAGCGCGCAGGTGGCCACACGCTCGCAGAACGATCCGTGCTCGTGCCGTGGGGTGATCGCGCCGTCATCACCCGCCCCGTCGAGCGGCCGTGGCCCGGGGCCCTGCCGCAGCCTGCGCCCGCCACCGTATTCCCCTCGCGGCATGCGGTCACGGTCGTCGACGCGCTGGGTGCTCCGGTCGGCATCGACGACCGGATGCGGCTCTCCGCGCCCCCCGCCGGGTTCGCCCCGGCCGCGGGCGGCGCCACCCGGCCCGTGACCTCGTGGGCCGGGCCGTGGCCGCTCGACGAGCAGTGGTGGAGCATCCGTCGCCGGCGGCTGCACCGCCTGCAGGTCGTCGACGCCGCGGGGGTGGCGTGGCTGCTCGTGCTCGAGGGCAGCAGCTGGTGGGCGGAGGCGCGCTATGACTGAGCAGGTACGGTCACGGCGCGTAGTGGTACCGGCACTGCGCGATGCGGATCTCGTCACCCACGAGCTTGTAGATCAGCCGATGCTCGTCGGTGATGCGGCGCGACCAGTAGCCCTGAAAGCCGTGCTTGAGCGCTTCGGGCTTACCGAGCCCACTGTTTCCGTTGCGCGCGATGTCTTTCAGCAGTGCGTTGATTCGCAACACGATTTTGCGGTCGTTCGCCTGCCAGTAGAGGTAGTCCTCCCATGCGGCGCGTGACCAGACGAGCGTCACTCGCTCAGCTCGTGCGGCTCACCTCTGCCCGCCTCGAGTTCGTCGATCGCGCCCAGCAGTCGGCGAGCATTCTCCGGACTGCGCAGCAGGTAGGCCGTTTCTTTCAACGACTCGTAGTCGTCGAGCGCCACCATGACCACGGGGTCTTTTCCGGCGCGCGTGATGACGATCTCTTCGCGGTCGTCGAGCACCGCATCGAGGGCTGCGGCGTAGTTCGCGCGCGATTCCGAGTAGCTCATGGTCTTCATTGTGGCCTCCGTACAGAAAATTGTACGCGAGTTCTCCCCAGGGTGCACGATCGACCAGCCGCGGAGCCGCGCTGATGGCCGGCTGGCACAACCCGCCCATTCCGTGGAGCGAGTTCGAACGGAATCTGCGCGAGGGCTCGCGCCCCGGCTCGAGCCCGCCGCTCGGCGGTGACGCGGGCGACTCCCCCGCGTGGTCGCAGAAGCGCGCGCCGTACCAGCGGCGCGGGCTCGAGCAGCCCGACCCCGCCACGGTCGTGCCCTACGCCGAACTGCACGCGCACTCCAGCTTCAGCTTCCTCGACGGCGCCTCGAGCCCCGAAGAGCTGCTCGAAGAGGCCGCGCGGCTCGGGCTGATGGGCCTCGCGATGACCGATCACGACGGCTTCTACGGCGTCGTGCGCATGGCCGAAGCGGCCGAGCCGTACGGCATCACGACCGTGTTCGGCGCCGAGCTCTCGCTCGACCTCACCGGGCCGCAGCAGGGTGTGCCCGATCCCGAGGGCACCCACTTGCTCGTGCTCGCGCGCGGGCAGGCCGGCTACCACCGCCTCGCCGCGGCGATCACCGACGCGCAGCTCGCGGGCGCCGAGAAGGGCCGCCCGGTGTACGACCTCGACGTGCTCGCCGAGCACGCCGGCCGCGGTGGCGACGCGACGAGCGGCGACCACTGGATGATCCTCACCGGCTGCCGCAAGGGCGCCGTGCGGTCGGTCTTGGAGGGGCGCGACACCCGGAGGGTGGGCAACGACGGTGCGTCCTGGGATGGCGTCGCCCGCGCGCGGCCGACGCGCGCCCACGTCGCCGCGGCGGGTGTCGAGCTCGACGCGCTCGTCGACCGCTTCGGAGCATCCAATGTCACCGTCGAGCTCTTCGATCACGGCCGGCCGCTCGACACCGTGCACAACGACGTGCTCGCCGCCCTCGCCGCGGAGCGCGGGCTGCCGGTCGTCGCGACGGGAGCCGTGCACTACGCGACCCCGACGCGGTACCCGCTCGCCACCGCGTTCGCCTCCCTGCGCGCGCGCCGCAGCCTCGACGACATGCAGGGCTGGCTGCCCGCGGCCGGAACCTCGCACTTGCGCAGCGGTGCCGAGATGCAGCGGCTGTTCGCGCGCTACCCCGGTGCCGTGGCGCGCAGCGTCGCGCTCGCGACCGAGCTCGGCTTCTCACTGCGGCAGGCCAAGCCGAACCTGCCGAAGCAGGAGGTGCCGCCCGGCCACACCCCGATGAGCTGGCTGCGCGAGCTGGTCTGGCGGGCGGTGCCGCAGAAGTACCCCGATGCCGATGACGCGGTGCGCGCCCGCATCGCGCGCGAGCTCGACGTCATCGAGGCGAAAGACTTCCCCGGCTACTTCCTCATCGTGCACGACATCGTGCAGTACGCGCGCGGCCGCGGCATCCTCTGCCAGGGTCGCGGCTCGGCCGCCAACTCGGCCGTCTGCTACCTGCTCGACATCACGGCGGTCGACTCGATCGGCTACCAGCTGCCCTTCGAGCGCTTCCTCTCGGCGCTGCGCGATGAAGAGCCCGACATCGACGTCGACTTCGACTCCGACCGGCGGGAAGAGGTCATCCAGTACGTCTTCGACAAGTACGGGCGGCGCAACGCCGCGCAGGTCGCGAACGTCATCTCGTACCGGCCCAAGAACGCCGTGCGCGACATGGCCCGGGCGCTCGGCTACTCCACCGGCCAGCAGGATGCCTGGTCACGTCAGGTCGAACGCTGGGGCGCCGTGCTCTCGAGCGACGACCACGACATCCCCGAGCCCGTCGTCGACCTCGCGCAGCAGGTGCTCACCTACCCTCGGCATCTGGGCATCCACTCGGGCGGCATGGTGCTCACCGACCGGCCCGTCGGCGAGATCGTGCCGATCGAGCACGCGCGCATGGAGAACCGCACGGTGCTGCAGTGGGACAAAGACGACTGCGCCTGGATGGGCCTCGTCAAGTTCGACCTGCTCGGCCTCGGCATGCTCGCCGCCCTGCAGTACTCGTTCGACCTCATGGATGAGCACCTCGGCGAGCGGTGGGAGCTCGCAACCCTGCCGAAGGAGGAGCAGGCGACCTACGACATGCTGTGCCGTGCCGACTCGATCGGCGTGTTCCAGGTCGAGAGCCGCGCGCAGATGGGCCTGCTACCGCGCCTGCAGCCGCGCAAGTTCTACGACCTCGTCGTGCAGATCGCGCTCGTGCGCCCCGGCCCGATCCAGGGCGGGGCCGTGCACCCCTTCGTGCGCCGCAAGCTCGGGCGCGAGCCCATCACCTACGACCACCCCAAGCTCGTCGGGCCGCTCGAGCGCACGCTCGGCATCCCGATCTTCCAAGAGCAGCTCATGCAGGTGGCGATGGCGGTCGGCGGCTGCACGGGCGACGACGCCGACCTGCTGCGCCGCGCGATGGGCAGCAAGCGCGGCCTCGAGCGCATCGAGTCGCTGCGCGAGACGCTCTATGCC
>LNFD01000354.1 GCA_001464255.1 Actinomycetales bacterium Ga0077552
ATCATCGAGACCACCGAGGGCATGGACCGCGTCAGCAAAGACGCTCCGTGGCCGCCGTGGCTCGAACCGATCGTCGAGCTCAACCGCAACCTCGGGGCCATGCCGCTCGTGGGCGGCAACACCGCCCGGCTCTTCACCGACTACTCGGGCTCGATCGCGGCGATGACGGCGGCGGTGCGCGGGGCCCGGCGCAGCGTGCACGTCGAGTTCTACATCATGTCGGTCGATGAGGAGACGGAGGAGTTCTTCGTCGCGCTCGGCGAGGCCGTCGAGCGCGGGGCGACCGTGCGGGTGCTCTACGACCACGTCGCGTCGCTCCGCGTGCCGGGGTACCGCCGGCTGCGCCGACGCCTCGACGCGATTGGCGCTGAACACCACCCGATGCTGCCGGTGCGGCCGTTCCGCGGCCAGTGGCAGCGCCCCGACCTGCGCAACCACCGCAAGTTCCTCATCGTCGACGGCGCCGTGGCCTTCACCGGATCGCAGAACCTCATCGAGCGCGGCTACAAGCGCGGGCGCCGTCGCGACGGCTCGCGCCTGGCGTGGAAGGAGGTCATGGTGCGCTTCGAGGGGCCGATCGTCGCGGGCATCGAGGCGCTCTTCGCGACCGACTGGTACAGCGAGACCGACGAGCTGCTGCTGCGGGAGACCGTCATCCCGCCCGAGATCGATCCGGGCCAGGGGCTGGATGCGCAGGTCGTGCCGAGCGGGCCGGCCTTCGAGGGCGAGAACAACCTGCGCCTGTTCAACTCGCTCGTCTACGCCGCGCAGGAGCAGATCCAGATCTGCTCGCCCTACTTCGTGCCCGACGAGTCGATGCTCTACGCGATCACGACGGCCGCGCAGAGCGGGCTCGACGTGCAGCTCTTCGTCTCGGAGGTCGGCGACCAGACGCTCGTGTTCCACGCCCAGCGCTCGTACTACGAGGAGCTGTTGCGCGCGGGCGTGCGCATCTGGCTGTACCGCACGCCGACCGTGCTGCACGCCAAGCACTTCACGATCGACGACCAGGTCGCGATCATCGGCTCGAGCAACATGGATATGCGCTCGTTCAGCCTCAACCTCGAGGTCTCGGTCATGGTGCGCGGCGAATCGATCATCCGCGAGCTGCGCGCGATCGAGCAGTCGTACCGCGAGAACTCGACCGAGCTGACCCTCGATGACTGGATGCGCCGGCCCGCCCACATGCGCATCTTCGACGACCTCGCGCGCGTGACGGCGACGGTGCAGTAGACCTCGACGGCGCGGGCGCGTAGCGTTCGCTCATGACGCAGAAGACCCTGCCCACCGAGGTTCCGATCGACGAGTACCTCGCGACGCTGGATGCCCGGCGCAGCGCCGAGGGCGCCGATCTCGTCGCCCTCTTCGAGGCCGTGACGGGGGCGCCCGGCGTCATGTGGGGGCCTTCGATGATCGGCTTCGGCGCGTACGCCTACCGCTACGCGAGCGGGCACGAGGGCATCTGGCCGCGCGCGGCCTTCTCGCCGCGGAAGGCCAAGCTCTCGTTCTACGGCCTGCAGACCCACCCCGGCGCGGCCGCCCTGCTCGAGCGCCTCGGACCGCATACGACGGGCGTCGACTGCGTCTACGTGACGCGCCTCGCGGCGATCGACCTCGCCGTGCTGCGCGAACTCATCGCCCTCGGCTGGGCCGTGACCGCCGACACCGCCGTCGACCCCCGCTAGCCCCACCCCGAGTCCCTTCCACAACTTCGGAAGGGGAGCGGGCCCGCGTCCGCGGCGACTTCCACTCCGAAGTTGTGGAAGGTACTCGACGGGGAATGCGGGAGGCGGCGATGGTCGCGTCCCCTCCCCCGCGGCGACTGCTCGACCGGAATCACCAGGCTGGGCATCACGCTGCGACGCGCACTCGTGCGACCAGCATGCTCGGCGCCATGCGCGGGTTCCACACCTTCGACGACTACATCTCCCGGCACGGCGGGGTGCTCTCGCGCGCCGAGCTGCTGCGAGCTGGATGGAGCGCCGACGAGGTACGACTCGGGGTGCAGTACGGCAGGCTCCAGCGGTTGTGCAGGGGGTGGTACGGCGCACGGAACCTCCCCGCGGCCGTCAAGAACGCCTGGGCTCACGGCGGACCGCTCGCGTGCGTCAGTGCGCTCCGGTTTCTCGACGTCATCGACGACGATGCCATCGACGACCATCCCCACGTATGCCGACCGGCACGAGCCCACCGCCTGCGCTATGCAGGGCCGGCCACCATCCACTGGTCGGACGAGGCGTATCGCTCCGGTACACGCTGGTGCGTCAACCTCGAGACGGCGCTCCAACAGGCGGCCCGGTGCGTCCCGGATGCTCTTCCGGAGGATGAACGATGGCGTCGACCGCCCTCGCACTGGCTCGCGGGAATCGGCTGACGCTCAGTCGCGCGAGATGCGGATCATCTCGTCGCGCGGCACGACCTTGACCCGCTCGCGGCCCTGCGGGGCGCCGAGCGCCTGCTCATGGGCGTCGAGGCGGTGCCAGCCGTCGAGGTTCGTGTAGAGCACGCCGCGACCGTCGAGCAGGTCGACGACCGACTGCTCGTCGGGGTCGGCCGGGTTCCACCACGAGGCCTGGTCGGTCACGAGGTGCTGGATGGTCTCCATGGCGTCGCTCTTCGTGTGACCGATGAGGCCGACCGGCCCGCGCTTGATCCAGCCGGTGGCGTAGACGCCGGGAACCTTCTGGTTGTCGTCGCCGAGCACCTGGCCCTCGTGGTTGGGGATGACGCCGTGGCGGTCGTCGAAGGGGATGCCGTCGAGCGGCGAGCCGAAGTAGCCGACGGCCCGGTAGACCGACTGCACGGCGACCTCGCGGATCTCGCCCGTGCCCTCGACCCCGCCGTGCCCGTCGGGGCGCGTGCGCTCGTATCGGAAGCCGGCGACGCGGCCCTCGGCGTCTGTCAGCACCTCGAGGGGCTTGGCGTAGAAGTGCAGGTGCAGGCGGCGCGAGGCCGAGCCGGTCTCACGCGCGCGCCACTGCGTGAAAATGCGGTCGATGACCGTGATCTGCTTGTTGGTCTCGATCGCTCGGCGCGAGGCCTCGTCGTAGTCGAAGTCCTCCTCGTGCACGATCATGTCGACGTCGCGCAGCTCGCCGAGCTCGCGCAGCTCGAGCGGCGTGAACTTCACCTGCATGGGGCCGCGGCGGCCGAAGACATGCACGTCGGTGACGGGCGAGGCGAGGAGGCCCTGGTAGACGTTGTCGGGGATCTCGGTCGGCAGCAGGTCCTCCGGGTGCTTCGCGAGCACGCGAGCGACATCGAGCGCGACGTTGCCGTTGCCGATGACGGCGACCGAGGAGGCCTCGAGCGGCCACTCGCGGGGCACGTCGGGGTGCCCGTCGTACCAGCTGACGAAGTCGGCCGCGCCGTAGCTGCCGAGCGCGTCGATTCCGGGGATGTCGAGTGCGGCATCCCGGATCGCGCCCGTCGAGAAGATGACCGCGTGGTAGTGGCGGCGCAGATCGTCGAGCGTGATGTCGGTGCCGTAGTGCACGTTGCCGAAGATGCGGATGTCGCCCGAGTCGAGCACCTCGCGCAGGGCGTTGATGATGCCCTTGATGCGCGGGTGGTCGGGCGCGACGCCGTAGCGCACGAGGCCGTAGGGCGCCGGCAGCTGCTCGAAGAGGTCGATCGAGACGTCGAACGAGCGCTCGTGCTTGAGCAGGATGTCGGCGGCGTAGATGCCGGCGGGGCCGGCTCCGACGATGGCGAGCCTGAGCTTGGTCATGCGCGTGCGGGTTCCTTCTGTGCGGGGTGGTGGAGCCGTGCGGGGTGGGAGTCGGCGCTAGGTGCTGCGCTCGACGACGGCCTCGGCGAACTTGGTGAGCGCGAGCTTGACCGGCCCCTCGGGCAGCGGGTCGAGCGCGGCGACGGCCTCGTCGGCCCAGCGGCGGGCCTCGTCGAGCGTCTCTGCGGTGACGTCGTGGGCGCGCAGCTCGGCGATCGCGGCGGCGAGCTCGTCGTCGGGGGTCTCAGAGGCGGGGACGCCGGCGATGACGTCGGCCTCGACCGTGCGGACGATGCGCGCGAGCAGCGCGGCGGCCTCAGGGTCGGTGAGCGCCGCCCGGCGCAGGAAGAGCAGGGGAAGCGTCGCGACCCCACTGCGCAGGTCGGTGCCCTGCGCCTTGCCGGTCTCGGCCTCGGGCTCGGCGAGGTCGATGACGTCGTCGATGAGCTGGAACGCGACGCCGATCTTCTCGCCGAAGGCCACGACGGGGGCCGCGAACTCCTCGGGGGCGTTCGAGAAGATGACGCCCATCTGGGCGGCCGCGGCGATCAGCGAGCCGGTCTTGTCGGCGAGCACCTGCAGGTAGTGCTCGATGGGGTCGTCGTCGCCGCGCGGCCCGATGGTCTCGTGCAGCTGACCGAGGCAGAGCCGCTCGAAGGTGTCGGCCTGCAGCTTGATGGCGCCCTCGCCGAGGCTGGCGACGAGCTTGCTGGCGCGGGCGAAGAGCAGATCGCCCGTGAGGATCGCGACCGAGTTGCCCCAGACGTTCTGCGCCGAGGGGACGCCGCGGCGCATCTCGGCCTCGTCCATGACGTCGTCGTGGTACAGCGAGGCGAGGTGCGTGATCTCGACCGCCTGCGCGGCCGTGATGACGGCGGGGTTGTTGCCGTCGCCGAGCTGCGCCGTGAGCAGCGTGAGAACGGGCCGGATGCGCTTGCCCCCGGCTTCGAGCAGGTAGCGCGACGTGACGTCGGCCATGTCGTCGGCGAAGGCGACCTCGCGCAGCAGCCCTTCTTCGACCTCGACGAGCCCGGTCTCGATGGCCTCGGCGAAGCGGCGCTCCTCGCTCGACGCGAACAGCTTCTCGCCGAGACCGAGCGACGCGGAGAGCGTCTTGCTGCGGCGAGCGAGCGGAGGGAGGCGGGTCAACGGTCTGCCGATCTGTCGAGGCGGTCGGGGCGGCTCACTGCGCGGATGCGCCGGCGGGCTTGCGCCCCCGATGCAGGGCGACCACCCCCCACGAGAGGTTGCGGTAGCCCACCTGTGCGAACCCGGCCGTGCGCAACCACAGGCTGAGCACCGTCTGGTCGGGCCACTCGCGGATCGAGTCGAAGAGGTAGCGGTACGCCTCGGGGTTCGAGCTCGCGGCGCCCGCGATGAGCGGCATGACGTGCCGCAGGTACGCGTGGTACCCGGCGCGCAGCAGGCCGAGCGGCGGCCGCGAGAACTCGCAGATGACGAGTCGGCCGCCGGGCTTGAGCACGCGCAGCATCTCGGCGAGGGCGACCTCGGGGTGCTGCACGTTGCGCAGGCCGAAGCTGATCGTGACCGCGTCGAACTCGGCCTCGCCGAAGGGCAGCTTCTCGGCATCGCCCTGCACGAACTGCAGCTCGGGGTGCCGACGGCGCCCCTCCTCGACCATGCCCTGCGAGAAGTCGAGGGCGATGACCTCGGCGCCGCTCTTCGCGAGGGCGATCGAGCTCGTGCCCGTGCCGGCGGCGATGTCGAGGATGCGCTCGCCCGACCTGGGCGCGACGGCCTTCACGGTCGCGATGCGCCACAGGGCGGCATTACCGACCGAGAGCACGGCGTTCGTGCGGTCGTAGCCGCGGGCCACGCCGTCGAACATTGCCGCGACGTCGCGCGGGGTCTTCGACAGGTCTGCCTTCGTCACGCCACGAGTCTAGTGAGCACCAACCCGGGGTTCGCAGTGAGCCGCCTGGGGGAGCGTCGAGTGCGGAGTAGCCTGAGCGGGTGAGTCCCTCTGCCGCGCCCGGGGTGGCCCTGCGCGCGGTGACCGAGCCCGTCGCCGACCACGACGACCTGCTCGCCTTCGCCGATCCGCGGCACCCTCTGACGGCGCTGCGCCGGGGCGACGGCATCATCGGCATCGGCGAGACGCTGCGTCTCACCTTCAGCGGGCCCGATCGGTTGCGGGATGCCGCGGCCGCGTGGCGCGCGATCGCTGCGGCCTCCGAGGTGGTCGACACCGTGCACCGCCCCGGCACCGGGCTCGTCGCGATGGGCGCCTTCGCGTTCTCCGACGCATCGGTCGCGGAGAGCGTGCTCGTCGTGCCTTCGGTGATCGTGGGGCGCCACGACGGCGTGAGCTGGGTGACCCGCATCGCCGAGCAGGGCGACTCGGGCGTCGCCGAGCCGCCCGTTCCCCGGCCGATCGGCGAGCGCCCGCGGGCGACCCTCGCCGCGGCCTCGCTGAGCCGCGAAGAGTTCACGGCGGTCGTCGGGCGGGCCGTCGAGGCCATTCGCGACGGGCGGGTCGAGAAGGTCGTCATCGCGCGCGATGCGACGGCGAGCATCCCGCCCGATGCCGATCGGCGCGCCCTGCTGCACGAGCTCGCCGATCGCTACCCCGACTGCGTCACGTTCGCGGTCGACGGCCTCATCGGCGCGAGCCCCGAGACCCTCGTGAGCGTGCACGGCGGCGAGGCGAGCGCGCGCGTGCTCGCCGGCAGCACCGCGCGCGGCGCGAGCACGGCCGACGACGCCGCCGCGGCCGCGCAACTCGCGACGAGCGCGAAAGACCTCGACGAGCACGCCTTCGCGGTGCACAGCGTGCTCGACGCGCTGCGCCCGCACGTGCGTGCCGTCACGGCGAGCGAGCTGCCGTTCACGCTCAAGCTGCCCAACCTCTGGCACCTCGCGACCGATGTCGAAATGCAGCTCGCCCCCTCATCGAGCGCCCTCGACATCGTCGCGGCGCTGCACCCGACCGCAGCGGTCGCGGGCTCGCCGACGGATGCCGCGCTCGCCCTCATCGCCGAGCTCGAGCCCTTCGACCGCGGTCGCTATGCCGGGCCGGTCGGGTGGATCGACCACGACGGCGACGGCGAGTGGGTCATCGCGCTGCGGTGCGCCCGCATCGACGACGACGGCCTGCTGACGGCCTACGCGGGCGCCGGCATCGTCGCCGACAGCGACCCCGACAGCGAGCTCGCCGAGACCCGCATGAAGTTCCGGCCCATAGCAGAAGCCCTCCGGTAAGAGGGCGCCTGATCGGCGCTGCGCCTCAGGTAGCGGCGAGCCGCGCCTTCTCGACCTCGACGTCGAAGTCGGCCACAGGCCACTGCGGGTCGATGCGCTCGAGCGCCGTGATGAGCAGCGACTGCACCGCGAGGCGCGCGTACCACTTGTGGTTCGCGGGCACGACGAACCAGGGCGCGTGGTCGGCGTCGGTGCGCTCGATCGCGAGCTGGTACGCCGCCTGGTAGTCGTCCCAGAGCATCCGCTCGTCGATGTCGCCCGGGCGGTACTTCCAGTGCTTGTCGGGGCGCTCGAGCCGCTCGTGCAGGCGCTCTTTCTGCTCATCGCGGCTGATGTGCAGCATGACCTTGACGATCGAGACGCCGTCGTCGGCCAGCCGGCGCTCGAAGTCGACGATCTCGCCGTAGCGCTGCTCGATGCGCCAGAGGAAGTGGTGCGCGAGCTCCTCGTCGGTGGGCTTCTTGAAGGCCGCGAGCTGCACCCCCTGCGGGTCGACCGCACCAACGACGTGGCGCACGATGCCGCCCTTGCCGGCGGTATCCATCGCCTGCAGCACCAGCAGCACCCGGCGGGTGTCGCCCCCGCGGCTCGCGGCGAAGAGCTTCTCCTGCAGGTGCGAGAGGTGCTCGGCCCCCTCGGCGAGCAGCTGCTCGGCGCGCTCTTTGTCGGCGGCGATGCCCGGCGTGGCCGAGCAGTCGACGGCCTCGAGGCGGAAGGGGGCGCGGGCGCGCAGCAGTTCATCCATGGCCGGATGCTACCGGCGCCCCGCGCGAACGCCTACGTCTCGAGCGGCACCTCGACGAGCAGCAGAGGCTCCGGGGCCGTGAGCGCGTCGTCGAGGTCGGCGCGCGTCGTGGCTCGGCGGTAGGCCCAGCCGCCGGCCGCGGCGAGCGCGGCGAGGTCGGCCCGGTGCGGCGTGCGCATGACCGTGGCGAAGTCGTCGGGGTGCGCGGTCGCCGCGACCTCGAGGTCGTCGAAGATCGTGCCGCCGCCGTCGTTGCCGACGAAGACGTGCAGGCGCAGGCCCTCGGGCAGCGGCACGAGCAGGGCGCCCGCGTCGTGCAGCAGTGCGAGGTCCCCCGCGAGCACGCGCGTCGTGCCCGGCGCCTGCCCCGCACGGGCCGCGGCGAGGGCGATGCCCGTGGCCGTCGACACCGTGCCGTCGATACCGGCGAGCCCGCGATTGGCGTGCACGGTGATCGCCTTGCCCGGCACGATCGCGTCGGCCACGCGGATGAGGCGCGAGGCGGCGAGCACCAGGCGGTCGTGGGGCCACGTGGATGCCCACAAGGCTTTCGCGAGCATCCGCCGGTCGATGGGGGCGCGCAGCACCGCCAGCTCGGCCTTCGCGAAGGCGGCGCGCACGCCGCGGTCGTCCGACACGGCGAGCGAGAGGTCGGGAGCGGGGTCGTCGGGCGCCTGCGACTCGAGCACGGCGCGCGACATACTGACCCAGCCGCCGACCCAGCGCCGCACGACCGCGGCTTCGGGGG
>LNFD01000355.1 GCA_001464255.1 Actinomycetales bacterium Ga0077552
CGGGTCGTGCAGCGCGTGCGCACCGAGCAGGTGGGGGTCATCCCCGCCCTGCCGGTCGTCGACACGATCGCCCGTCGTGACGACGCGGGCACCGTGCTCGAGCAGGTCGACCGCAGCGCGCTCGCCGCGATCCAGACCCCGCAGGGCTTCCCGTTCGCGGCGTACCGCGCGGCGGTCGCGGCGATCGCGCCCGGGGCCGAGCACACCGATGATGCGAGCGTGTTCGCCGCGGCCGGGCATCCCGTCGTCACGGTGCCCGGTGACGACCTCTCGTTCAAGGTGACCACGCCGTGGGATCTGCGGCGGGCCGAGCAGCTCGTCGCGGGCGACCCCCCC
>LNFD01000356.1 GCA_001464255.1 Actinomycetales bacterium Ga0077552
GGCTCGCGGGGCACAGCGACGGCGACGCGATCAGCCACGCCGTCTGCGACGCGCTGCTCTCCGCCGCCGGCCTCGGCGACATCGGCTCGCGCTTCGGCGTCGACGACCCGCGCTTTGCCGAGGCGCGCGGCGAGGTCTTCCTCACCGCGACGCTCGAGCTCGTGCGCGACGCCGGCTTCGAGGTCGTCAACGTCGCGGTGCAGGTCGTCGCCCAGCGCCCGCGTTTCGCGGCGCGACGGCACGAGGTCGAGGCGCTGCTGACCCGCACGCTCGGGGCACCCGTGAGCGTCGCCGCGACGACGAGCGACGGCCTCGGGTTCACGGGCCGCGCCGAGGGCGTGGCTGCAATAGCAACCGCAATGCTCCGTTCCTAGCCCGCCGGTAGGCTGTGGCGGTGACCGTGCGCCTCTTCGACAGCCTCAAGGCGGCCGTCGTCGACCTCGAACCGCGGGTCGAGGGGCAGATCGGCATGTACGTCTGCGGGCCCACCGTGCAGTCGGCGCCGCACATCGGGCATCTGCGCAGCGCCCTCGTGTATGACCTGTGGCGCCGCTGGCTTACCGCACGGGGCTACGTGGTGACCTTCGTGCGCAACGTCACCGACATCGATGACAAGGTGCTCGCGAACGCGAGCGAGACCGAGCCGTGGTTCGCCGTGGCCTATCGCGTCGAGCTCGAGTTCTCGGCGGGGTACCGGGCCCTGGGCATCCTGCCCCCGACGTACGAGCCGCGCGCGACGGCGAGCATCCCGCAGATGCTGGCGCTCATCGACCGCCTCATCGCCGCCGGGCACGCCTACGTAGCCGGCGACGGTTCGGGCGACGTCTACTTCGACGTGCGCAGCTGGAGCCGCTACGGCGAGCTCACGCGGCAGAGCCCCGACGACATGGAGGACGCGGGCGACGCCCCCGCGCGCGCCAAGCGCGACCCCCGCGACTTCGCCCTGTGGAAGGGCGCGAAGGCCGACGAGCCGAGCACCGCGCAGTGGGAGTCGCCGTGGGGCCCGGGCCGGCCGGGCTGGCACATCGAGTGCTCGGCCATGGCCGCCCGCTACCTCGGCTCGGCCTTCGACATCCACGGCGGCGGGCTCGATCTGCGCTTCCCCCACCACGAGAACGAGCTCGCGCAGTCGGCCGCGGCGGGCGACGCCTTCGCGCGGCACTGGGTGCACAACGGGCTCGTGACCGTGGGCGGCCAGAAGATGTCGAAGTCGCTCGGCAACTCGGTCTTCGCCGCCGACCTGCTCGCGAGCCACCGCCCGGCGGTCGTGCGCTACTGGCTCGGCTCGGCGCACTACCGCTCGACCATCGACTACACCCCCGGGTCGCTCGATGAGGCGCAAGCGGCGCTCGAGCGCATCGAGGGCTTCCTCGCCCGCGCGGCTCGTCGCATCGCGGGTACGCGCTTCGCCGAGACGGATGCCGAGGCGCTGCCCGCGCTGCCCGCCGAGTTCGTCGCGGCCATGGATGACGACCTCGCCGTGCCGCAGGCCCTCGCCGTGCTGCACGACCGCGTGCGGCTCGGCAACGCCGCGCTCGACGACGACGATGCCGCCTCGGCCGCGCGGGCGCGCGCCGAGGTCGCGCTCATGGTCGGCGTGCTCGGGCTCGATTCCGCCGAGGGGGATGCCCGCGCCGACGATCCCGCGCGCCGAGCGCTCGCCACCCTCGTCGACCGGCTCATCGGCGAACGCCGCGAGGCCCGCGAGGCCCGCGACTTCGCGACCGCCGACCGCATCCGCGACGATCTCGCTGCCGCTGGCATCGTGCTCGAAGACTCACCGACCGCAACCGACTGGAGTATCGATGGCTAAGCCTGGGCGCCCTGGCGCGAGCAAGAAGAAGAAGGGCCCCACGGTCGGTTCGGGAGGCCAGGGCCGCCAGGCCCTCGAGGGCCGTGGCCCGACCCCCAAGGCCGAGGACCGCACCTGGCACCCGGCCGGCAAGCGCAAGGCGGCCAACGACCGCCTCGCCGCGGCGAAGAGCCGCGCGGGCGGCGGCAACGGCGGCGGTCAGCAGTCGAGCCGATCGCGCGCACCGAAGAAGAGCGCCGATGCCGAGATCGTGAGCGGCCGCAACTCGGTGCTCGAGGTCATGCGCCCCGAGTTGGACCGCATGACGGGCGAGAACTCGGTCAACCAGGGCATCGCCATCTCGGTGCCGGCGTACGAGTACGCGCACCCGATGGACCTCGTCTCGCGCGCGGTCGACCGCGGCCAGACGCCGCTGCTCGTCGCGCTCGACGGCGTGACGGACCCGCGCAACCTCGGGGCGATCATCCGCTCGACAGCCGCGTTCGGCGGACACGGCGTCATCGTGCCGCAGCGCCGGTCGGTCGGCGTGACGGCCGCCGCATGGAAGACCTCGGCGGGGGCCGCGGCCCGCACGCCCGTGGCGATGGCCGCGAACCTGACGCGAGGGCGTGTTCGTGCTCGGCCTCGACGGCGACGGCGACATGCAGCTGCCGAAGCTCGAGCTCGCCGACCGACCGCTCGTCATCGTCGTCGGCAGCGAGGGCAAGGGTCTCTCGCGCCTCGTCACCGAGACGTGCGACGCGATCGTGTCGATCCCCATCTCGGCCGCGACCGAGTCGCTCAACGCGGGCATCGCCGCGAGCGTCGCCCTCTACGAGGTGGCGCGGAGGCGCTCGGCGTTGTAGCGGGCTTGCGCCCGTGTGTATCCTCGCAGTGTTCACCTTTACTGAACGTGCGAGGAGGCGGCGATGGAGCTGCAGAACCTGACAATCGCCGTCGTCGGCACGGGTGCCGTCGGTGCCTCCGTGGCCGCCGACCTCGTGCGGGCGGGGCTCGACGTGCGGCTCATCGACCAGTGGCCCGCCCACGTCGAGGCGATGCGCGCGAACGGGCTCACCGTCGACACCCTGGGCGACGTGCAGGTCACCGAGGTGCGCGCGCACCACCTGTGCGAGGTCGCCGAGCTGCGCGAGACCTTCGACCTCGTCTTCACCTCGGTGAAGACCTACGACACGCGGTGGGTCGCCGAGCTCATGCGGCCCCTCATGACGCCCGACTCCGTCTTCGTCGGCCTGCAGAACGGCATGACGATCGACCAGGTCGCCGACGTGCTCGGCGCCGATCGCACGATCGGATGCGCGATGGGCATCGCCGCGAACCTCCGCGAGCCGGGCCTCGTGCGCCGACAGGTCACGACGGCCGACACCTGGTTCTCGATCGGCACGCTCTCGGGCGAGCGCACGGCGCGCCTCGACGATGTCGCGGGCGTGCTCGCGCACGCCGCGCAGATCGAGGTGACCGACGACATCCGCTCGGCGAAGTGGATGAAGCTCATCGCCAACATCCCCGAGATGCTGCCCTCGGCGCTGCTCGGCGTCCCGCTGCTCGAGGCCGCCACCATGCCCGGGGTCCGTCCGGTGATGGATGCGATGTCGCGCGAGGCCTACGCTCTCGCGATCGATCTCGGCATCGCGATGCGTCCGAGCCTGGGCATCGCCGCCGCCGACGTGCCCGGCGACGACCAGTATTCGCTCGACCTGCTCGACCGGGTGCTGTCGCACTTCTCGCAGCCCGACACCCGCGTCGCGGTGCTGCAGGACTGGGAGAAGGGCCGCCGGGGCGAGCTCGACGCCTTCAGCGGCTACATCGTCGACAAGCGCGCCGAGCTCGGAGGCCGGGCCCCCGTGAACGAGGCCGTGCTGCGGCTCGCGGAGCGCGTCGAGCGGGGCGAGCTCGTGCCCGCGCCCGAGAACGCGCCGCTGCTCATCGCGGCCCGCAGCGCCACTTGAGCGGGCCCGCGGCGCCGTGATCCGCTTGACAGAAGACCATGCGATCGCATTGACTATGTTCACCAACGGTGAACGCGACGGTGCGTCGTGACAGTGTGCTGAGGAGTCGATGATGACCAACCGCTATGTGGTGCGAACGGCCGAGGAGGCCGACTACCGCGACCCGGGGGCCCTCGCCCCTGACTCCTCCGGCTTCACCCGCTGGTGCGCGGTCGGATTCGACGACGGCGCCGCCCACACCGACTTCGGGATGTCGCGGCTCGAGCCCGGCGGCGTCGTGCCCACGCACGTGCACTCGGTCGAGGAGTCGTTCCACCTCGTCGAGGGCGAGGTGCTGCTCGTGACCCCCGAGGCCACGGTGCACCTCGTGGCCGGCGACTACGGCGTCATCCCGCTCGGCGTGCCCCACTCGTGGCACGCGGTCGGCGACGTGCCCGCCGTGTGGAGCGACATCTACTCGCCGCCGCCGCGGGCGCACCACGGCTACGACACGTTCCGCGTGCCCGACATCGCCCCCGGCACGCCCGTCGCGGTCGACCCGCGCGATCCGCGCACACGCTCGTTCGGCGCGATCACGACCGAGCAGATGAACCCCGGCAAGCAGTCGCAAGAGCTGCTCGCGCAGTCGGCGAGCATGCGCACGGCGCTGCTCGTCTACAGCGGCATCTCGCTCAAGATGATGGTCGACAGCGACCTCGGCTCGGTGCTGCACACCATGTTCATGGTGCAGTACGAGCCCGATGGCGTCGCCGGCCCGCACGACCACCCGCTCGAAGAGGCCTACCTGATCCTCGACGGCGAGGTCGACGCGACCTTCGACGGCTACGAGGTGCGCATGAAGCCCGGCGACATCGCCTGGGCCGGCGTCGGCTGCGTGCACTCGTTCCGCGCCGTGGGCGAGCCCGTGCGCTGGCTCGAGACGCAGTCGCCCCAGATGCCCGCGCGCCACGCCTACCGCTTCGCGCGCGACTGGACCTACCTGTCGGACAAGCTCGGCTCGCAGTAGCCCGGCCGCATCGCACCAGACCGAAACGCTCAAGGAGGAGCAGTGACTCAGCGCACCATCGTCGTCGTCGGCGGAACATCCGGGATCGGCCTCGAGATCGCCAAGGAGGTCGTCGCCCGCGGCGACCGCGTGGTGCTCACCGGGCGCGACCAGCAGCGGGCCGAGGCGATCGCCGCCTCGATCGGCGAGGGGGCCACGGGCCTCGGCGTCGACATCTCCGAGCCCGAGACGATCGCCGCGAGCCTCGCGAGCATCGGCGAGGTCAACGGCCTCGTGCTCGCGGCCATCGAGCGCGACGCGAACTCGGTGCGCGAGTACGACATCGCGCGCGCCCGCCGCCTCGTGACCCTCAAGCTCGTGGGCTACACCGAGACCGTGCACGCGCTGCTCGACCGCCTCGTGCCGACCGTCGACACGGGCATCGTGCTCTTCGGCGGTCGCGCGAAGGACGCGCCGTACCCCGGCTCGACCACGGTCGCGACGATCAACGGCGGCGTCGAGGGCCTCACGCACTCGATGGCGCTCGAGCTGGCCCCCATGCGCGTGAACGGCCTGCACCCCGGCATTATCGGCGACAGCCCGTTCTGGGCCGACAAGACGGCGGCGCTCGAGGGCTACCAGTCGCGCACGCCCGGCGGCAAGCTCGCGACGATGGGCGACATCGTCGGCGCCACGATGTTCCTGCTCGACAACCGCGGCGTCTCCGGCATCAGCCTCAACGTCGACCGCGGCTGGCGCCTCACGTAGCCGGAGACAGCATCCCTCGCCGGTGGGCGAGGAGAGCGAGGGATGCCGCGCTCGCGACGAGCACGGCTCCCATGACCCCGACCGCCGCGAAGCCGGCGAGCAGGAAGAGCTGCGAGCCGATCGCGGTGGCGAGCGA
>LNFD01000357.1 GCA_001464255.1 Actinomycetales bacterium Ga0077552
GCACCCTCAACGCTGCTCGCCTCGCGGCCGACGTCGCCGACGTGCCCACGATCGTCATCGCACGCACCGACTCGCTCGCCGCGAACCTCATCACGAGCGACGTGGATGACCGCGACAAGCCCTTCCTCACCGGCGGCCGCACGGCCGAGGGCTTCTACGAGGTCGAGCCCGGCATCGGTCCGGTGCTCGCACGCGGGCACGCCTACGCCGAGTACGCCGACATGCTCTGGGTCGAGTCGGGCGAGCCCGACCTCGAGCTGGCGCGCACCTTCGCGGAGAGCATCCACAAAGAATTCCCCGGCAAGAAGCTCGCGTACAACTGCTCGCCGAGCTTCAACTGGAAGCGCCACCTCGACGACGACACCATCGCGAAGTTCCAGCGCGAGCTGTCGGCCATGGGCTACGCCTTCCAGTTCATCACCCTGGCCGGCTTCCACTCGCTCAACCACTCGATGTTCGAGCTCGCGAGCGGCTACCGCGACCGCCAGATGAGCGCCTACGTCGAGCTGCAGGAGGCCGAGTTCGCCTCCGAGGCCCACGGCTACACCGCCACCAAGCACCAGCGCGAAGTGGGTACCGGCTACTTCGACCGCATCGCCACGGCTCTCAACCCCGAGAGCGCGACCCTGGCCCTCGTCGGCTCCACCGAGTCCGAGCAGTTCCACTAAGCCGAACGACAGAGACACGGAGACGATCATGAGCACGAAGAACCTCACCATCAATGGCCCCATGCGGCCGCGCTACGACGAGATCCTGACCCCGGATGCCCTGGCCTTCGTCGAGCAGCTGCAGCACCGGTTCGCCGGCCGCCGCCACGAGCTGCTCGCCGAGCGCATGCAGCTGCGCTACGACCTCGGCAACGGTCGCGACCTGCGCTTCCTGCCCGAGACGGCATCCATTCGCGAGGATGCCGAGTGGCGCGTCGCCGGCGCCGGTCCGGGCCTCGAGAACCGGCGCGTCGAGATCACGGGCCCGTGCGACCCGAAGATGACGATCAACGCGCTCAACTCGCGCGCCAACGTCTGGCTCGCCGACCTGGAGGACGCGACGAGCCCGACGTGGGGCAACATCATCGAGGGGCAGCTGAGCCTGTTCGACGCGATCCGCGAGCGGGTCGAGTACACGAGCCCCGACGGCAAGCAGTACTCGGTGACCGCCGAGCGCACCCCGACGATCGTCATGCGCCCGCGCGGCTGGCACCTCGTCGAGAAGCACCTCGAGCACACCGACCGCAGCGGCCGCACCTACGCCGCGAGCGCGAGCCTCGTCGACTTCGGGCTGTACTTCTTCCACAACGCCGCCGAGCTCATCGCGCGCGGCCGGGGGCCGTACTTCTACCTGCCCAAGATCGAGAACCACCGCGAGGCGCGGCTGTGGAACGACGTGTTCACCTTCGCCGAGCAGCAGCTCGGGCTGCCGCACGGCACGATCCGCGCGACGGTGCTCATCGAGACCTTCCCGGCCGCGTTCGAGATGGACGAGATCCTCTACGAGCTGCGCGACCACTGCGCGGGCCTCAACGCGGGGCGGTGGGACTACGTCTTCTCGATCATCAAGAACTACCGCAACCGCGGCCAGCGGTTCGTGCTGCCCGACCGCGACCGCATCCTCATGACCCTGCCGTTCATGCGCGCGTACACCGAGCTGCTCGTGCAGACGGCGCACAAGCGCGGCGCGCACGCGATCGGCGGCATGAGCGCGTTCATCCCCAACCGCCGCAGCCCTGAGGTGACCGAGCGGGCCCTGGAGCGCGTGGCCGCCGACAAGCGCCGCGAGGCCCGCGATGGCTTCGACGGCTCGTGGGTCGCGCATCCCGATCTCATCCCGACGGCGCGCGCCGAGTTCGACGCCGTGCTTGCCGACAAGCCGAACCAGCTTGACCGTCAGCGTGACGACGTGCACGTGACGGCGCGCGACCTGCTCGACATCCGCTCGGCGGGCGGCGAGGTGACGCTCGCGGGTGTGCGCGCCAACGTGTCGATCACGGTGCGCTACCTCGAGTCGTGGTTGCGCGGCGTCGGCGCCGCGGCGATCGACGACCTCATGGAAGACGCCGCGACGGCCGAGATCAGCCGCTCGCAGCTGTGGCAGTGGATGCATCAGGACCACCGCACGGTCGAGGGCGAGGCCATCACGCGCGAGCTGGTCGAGGGGATGCTGACCTCCGTTCTCGAGGAGCTGCCGCGCCCCGAGGGCCACAGGCTGGAGGAGGCCGAGGAGGTGTTCCGCACGGTGACGCTGCAGGAGGACTTCCCGACCTTCCTCACGGTGCCCGCCTACGCGCGGTTCCTGGTCGAGCGCGAGGAGCCGGCACTGCAGGCTGCCGCGGCGTAGTTCTGCTTACGTTATCCTCGGGAGATGGCGCCCACGCATCCGCTGACGACACGACGCACCGGCCCCTTCGCGGTCGATGCGGCACTGATCGCTATCGCGTTCGGAGTGTCGGTGCTCGTGTTCGCGGTGGTGCCATCTCCCGAGGTGTGCGCGCTCTCTCTGCCGACGCCCGGCCCGTGCACGCCGCCCGATCGGCAGCAGATCGCGCTCATCACCATCGTCAGCCTGTTCACGCTCGTGCTGGCCGGATCCATCGCCAACCACGTGTTGGCCGGTCGAGTTCGCGCGGTTGCTGTCGGCGCATCCATGATCGTCGCGTTCGCAGTCGGCCTGCTGGGGGCGAGCTCGCTTGCGTTCAGCTTCTGGATCATCCACCCGTTCTGGCAGTTCGGGCTGGCGGGTTAGTGAGTTCCTCCGCTACTGGTTGCGGCGGTCGATCAGGCGCGTGAGGATGATCGCGCTGCGCGTGTGGTCGACGTTGGGGGCCACGCGCACGCGCTCCAGGGCATCCTCGAGCGAGGCGATGTCGCGCGAGCGGATGTGCACGATCGCGTCGGCGTCGCCCGTGACGGTGCCAGCGTCGACGACCTCGGGCACAGCGGAGAGGATGCGCCGCAGCTCGTCGGGCGCGACGGTGCCGCGGCAGAACAGCTCGACGTAGGCCTCGACCGCCATGCCGTCGACCGCGGGGTCGACCTGCACGGTGAACGAGCGGATGACCCCGTCGCCGACGAGTCGATCGACGCGCCGCTTCACGGCCGAGGCCGAGAGCCCGACCACATCGCCGATGTCGCCGTAGCCCGCGCGGGCGTTCTGGCGCAGCTGGTCGATGATGCGGTAGTCGATGGCATCCATGACCGTGAGCGTAGCGCTCGGCTCGCGCCCAGCATCCCGACTGGCGCAAGAGGTAAAGTAAGGCTAACCTTACCCACGGCAGCGTCGCCGGTTCCCGTCCCTCTACTCCTCTGGAGCATCCCCTCTCATGCGCGTCACCGCACCCCTCTCGCTCACCGCCCTCGCCGCCACCGGACTGCTGCTCGCCGGCTGCGCCGCGCCCGCTCCGGTCGAGACCGAGCAACCGGCCGAGCCCACCGCCGACGGCACCTTCACGCTCTACTCGGGCCGCGACGAAGAGCTCGTGCAGCCGCTCATCGACCAGTTCGAGGCCGAGACGGGCATCGAGGTCGAGGTGCGCTACGGCAACACCGCCGAGCTCGGCGCGCTGCTGCTCGAAGAGGGCGACGCGAGCCCCGCCGACGTCTTCCTCTCGCAGGATGCCGGCGCGCTCGGCGCCCTCACCCGCGCCGGGCTCTTCACGACCCTGCCCGACGACATCGCGGGCGCCGTGCCCGCGGGCTTCACCTCGACCGACGGCAGCTGGGTCGGCGTCACGGGCCGCGCGCGCGTCGTCGTGTACGACGGCGCCGAGCTCTCGGCTGACGAGCTGCCCGACACGATCGACAGCTACGTCACCGACGAGTGGGCGGGTCGCGTCGGCGTCGCGCCGAGCAACGCGAGCTTCCAGTCGGCCGTCACCGCCCTGCGCGTGCTCGACGGCGAGGACGCCGCGGTGGAGTGGCTCGCGGCGCTCGCCGGCAACAGCCCGCAGGTCTTCGAGGGCAACACGCCGATCCTCACCGCGGTCAACGACGGGGTCGTCGACGTCGGGCTCATCAACCACTACTACTGGTTCCGCGCGGCCGCCGAGGTCGGTGCCGAGAACATGCGCGCGCAGCTGAAGTTCCTCGAGGCGGGCGATGCGGGGTCGATCGTCAACGTCACCGGAGCGGGCATCCTGAACAGTGCCGCGACCGACGCCGACGCCCTCGAGTTCGTGCGCTACCTCGTCTCGGTCGAGGCGCAGTCGTACTTCGTCGAGCAGACCTTCGAGTACCCGCTGCTGCCGGGCGTCGAGGCGCCCGAGGGGCTGCCGAGCCTCGAGAGCTTGCTCAACCCCGAGCTCGACCTCAGCGACCTCGACGACCTCGCGACCACGCAGCAGCTGCTCGCCGAGGCCGGCCTCATCTAGGGGAGCGGTGGGGACTTCGGTCTCTGCCGACGACCAGCAGAACCGTGATGCACTAGAGCCATGACCATCGCGCCTGGGCGAGAGACGACGACCGCCGCGGGGGTGCCGGATACCCGGATCACCCCCGCGGCGTCGTCGCGCCCCGGCGTGCTCGCCGCGCTCGGGCCGGCCGGCGCCCGCCCGCCGATCGCGCTGCTCGCGGCCGCGATCGTCGCGGCGGCGGCCGCGGCGATCCCGCTCGTCTACCTGCTCGTGCGGGCGACCGAGTCGGGGCTCGCGACCATCGTCGAGACGCTCTCGCGCGGCCGCGTGCTCGAGTACGCCGCCAACTCGCTCGGCCTCGCTGCGGCGACGACCGTCACGGCGCTCGTGCTCGGCACGGCCGTGGCGTTCGTGCTCACCCGGGTGCGGGTGCCGTTCGCGCGCACGTGGCTGCTCATCTCGGCCCTGCCGCTCGCGGTGCCCTCGTACCTCGCGGGCTACGGCTGGCTCGTCGCCTTCCCCTCCCTCAACGGGTTCGTGCCGAGCTGGTTGCTGCTCACGGCCGTCACGGTTCCGTACGTGACGCTGCCGGTGGCGGCGGCCCTGCGCGGAGCATCCGGAGACCTCGAAGGCGTCGCGCGCACGCTGGGCCGCGGCCCGCTGCGGGCGTTCCTCGTGGCGACCTGGCCGAGCGTGCGGCCCGCCGCGATCGCGGGCTCGCTGCTCGTCGCGCTGTACGCGCTGAGCGACTTCGGGCTCGTCGCGATGATGCGGTTCCCGACCCTGACCTGGGGCATCAACGCCGCCTACTCGGCGAGCTTCGACCGCGCGCAGGCGGCGACCCTCGCGCTGCTGCTCGTCGTGCTCGCGCTCGTCGTCGTCGTCGGCGAGCGGGCCGCGCGCCGCCAGCTGCCGCGCGCGGCCGCTCGCGCCGTCGCCCCCCGCTCGGTCGGCCGCGGGATGCTCCTCGCGATGCTGCCCGTCGTCGCCGTCGCCCCGCTCATCGGCGTGGGCGTGCCGCTGCTGGGCCTGCTCTCGCGCCTGCTCGAGGCGGCCACCCTGCGCGAGATCGACGTGCCGCGACTGCTCGAGGCCGTCGGCTCGACCGTCGGGGTCGCCGTGGCCGCGGCGCTGCTCGCCGTGGCGCTCGCCCTGCCGATCGCGGCGCTCGCCGCCCGCTACCGCGGCCGGCTCGTGACCGCGATCGAGTCGGTGGGCTACCTCGGCCACGCCCTGCCCGGAATCGTCGTGGGCCTCTCGCTCGTGTTCTTCGCGCTCGCGGTCGTGCCCGCGCTGTACCAGAGCATCGTCGTGCTCGTCTTCGCCTACGCCGTGCTCTTCATGCCGAAGGCGATCGGCACGATGCGCGCGGGTCTCGGCGACGTGCCGCCTCGACTCGTCGCCGTGGCGCGCACGCTCGGCATGTCGCCGCTGCAGGCATGGTGGCGCGTGACGGTTCCGCTCGCGCTGCCGAGCGTCGGCATCGGCGCCCTGCTGGTTGCCATCGCGACCATGAAAGAATTGCCCGCGACGCTGCTGCTGCGCCCGACCGGGGTGCAGACGCTCGCGACCGAGCTGTGGAACCGCACGGTCGTGTTCGAGTTCGGCGCGGCGGCGCCCTATGCGGCGCTGCTCGTGCTCGTCGCGGCGGTGCCGGCCGTCATCTTGTCGGGCGTGCGCAGTTCAGCCAAGGAGGAGTTGTGAGCGACCTCGTCGTCGACGGTGTGAGCGTGACCCACGGGTCGACGCTCGCGATCGACGACGTGTCGCTGAGAATCCGCAGCGGTGAGCTCGTCGCCGTGCTCGGGCCCTCCGGATGCGGCAAGACGACCCTCCTCCTCTCGATCGCCGGGCTGCTGCCCGTGCACGCCGGGTCGATCACGATCGGCGACCGCGAGATCTCGCGCCCTGGCCGCACGGTCGCGCCCGAGAAGCGCGGCGTGGGATGGGTGCCGCAGGAGGCCTCGCTCTTCCCCCACCTCTCGGTGGGCGAGAACATCGGCTTCGCGGTGCCGCGCGGTCGCGGGGCCCGACGTCGGTCGGGCTCCTTCCCGTCCGAAGTTGGGGAAGGCGCGGGCGCGGGTCACGCCGCCCCCGCGAGCCGCGCGGCCCGGATCGCCGAGCTCGCGCAGCTCGTCGGCCTCGGCGACCTGACGGGCCGCGCGCCCAACCAGCTCTCGGGCGGGCAGGCGCAGCGCGTCGCCCTCGCCCGCGCGCTCGCCCCGCGCCCCGACCTGCTACTGCTCGACGAGCCCTTCGCCGCCCTCGACACCCAGCTGCGCACGGGGCTGCGCCGCGAGGTCGCCGAGCTGCTGCGCGACCAGGGCACGACCTCGCTGCTCGTCACGCACGACCAGGAGGAGGCCCTCACCCTCGCCGACCGCGTCGCCGTGCTGCGCGACGGGCATCTCGAGCAGTTCGGCACGCCGGAGGAGATCTACCAGCAGCCCGCGAGCGATTGGGTGGCCTCGTTCGTCGGCGACGTCGTCGAGCTGCCCGGCCAGTGGCGCGGCGGCCGCGTGCTGTGCGCGCTCGGCTCGGTCGAGGCGAGCGCCGTGGGCTTCACGCCTGCCGACGGCGAGACCGTGCGCCTCATGCTGCGCCCCGAGTGGATCGTGCCGCGCCCCGACCTGCTCGCCCAGGCCGCCGCCGGAGCCGACGCGCGCGTCGCGAGCATCTCGTACGCCGGGCACGACGCCATGATCACGGCCGACCTCGTCGACGGTCCCTCGGTGCTGCTGCGCATGGCCGCGGTCGAGCTGCCCGAGGTGGGCGACGACGTGCGCCTCGCGGTGCAGCGCCCCGGCCTCGCGTTCGCGGCCGCGTAGCCGGGCCAGCGAGCAGAGCCCGCGGCTAGGCTCGCGGCATGAGCGACGCCGACGCCCCGAAGCCCGCCAACCCCGCCGAGCTGCGCGCCCGCGCCGCCGTGCTCGACGCGGCCGACCCGCTTGCCGCCTACACGGCGCACTTCGTGCCGGGCGACGACCTCGTGGCCTACCTCGACGGCAACTCGCTCGGGCGCCCCGTGACGAGCGTGCCCGCCGCCCTCGACGACTTCGTGCGCACGCAGTGGGCCGGGCGGCTGATCCGCGGGTGGGACGAGCTGTGGCTCACCCGCCCGGCCGAGCTGGGCGACCGCATCGGGGCGGCGTGCCTCGGCGCAGCATCCGGTCAGACGATCGTGGCCGACTCGACGAGCGTGCTCATCTTCAAGCTGCTGCGGGCCGCGATCGCCGCGCGACCCGATCGTGACGAGCTCGTGATCCTGCGCGACGAGTTCCCGACCGACCGCTTCATTCTCGAGCGCCTCGCCGACGATCACGGGCTGACGGTGCGGTGGGTGGATGCTCCGCTCGACGCCGGCATCACCCCCGAGCTCGCCGCCGCGGCCGTGGGCCCGCGCACGATCGCCGCGCTGTTCAGCGGGGTCGCCTACCGCAGTGCGTGGTGGGCCGACATGCCCGAGGTGACGCGGGTGGTGCAGGCGGCGGGCGCGCTCATGATCTGGGACTGCTCGCACGCCGTCGGGTCGGTTCCTCTCGAGCTCGATGCCTGGGGCGTCGACTACGCCGTGGGCTGCTCGTACAAGTACCTCAACGGCGGCCCGGGTGCTCCGGCCTGGGCGTATGTCGCCGCGCGGCACCATGCCACGCTGCGCAACCCGATCCCCGGCTGGCTCGGGGCGGCCGCGCCGTTCTCGATGACCGAGGGCTACGCGCCCGCGCCGGGAGTGGGCTCGCTCGTGAGCGGAACGCCGCCCATCCTGACCATGGTCGCGCTCGGCGAGATGCTGACGCTCATCGAGGCCGCAGGCATCGCGGCGATCCGCGAGAAGTCGGTCGCGCTCACGAGCTACGCGATCGAGCTCGTCGACGCGCTCATCCCCAGCGCGACCGTCAGCACGCCGCGCGATGCGGAGCGACGCGGCAGCCACCTCACGGTCGACCACCCCAACTCAGCGGTCGCGGTCGAGCGGTTGTGGGCGCAGGGCATCATCCCCGACTTCCGTCACCCGAGCGGCGTGCGCATCGGCCTCTCGCCGCTCAGCACGAGCTTCGCCGAGGTCGAGCGGGGCATCCGCGCCCTCGCCGACGCGCTCGCCTGACCTGCCGCTTTCTCCCAGATCTGGGCCAAAACGGCGCAAGCACGACCACGATGTGCCCTTTTGCCCCAGATCTGGGGCAGATGGGCGCGCGCGACGGGTGCGCCCTTGGGGCTGGAGGCCGGGGGCGAACGGCTACGCGCCCGAGACGACGCTCAGCACCGCGATCGCGGCCGCCGCCGACCAGGCCTGGGGGCGACAGGATGCCGGGTAGGGCACGGGGCGGGCCGTGCTGCTGGCGGGGTCGCCCGAGTGCAGCTCGGGCATCCGGAACCCAAACGATTCGGCGGCGCGCAGGAGGCCCTCGGCGAGCGCGGCCGCGACCGCGTGGTGGCCGTCGCGGGCGAGACCCGTGATGGCGATGGCGGTGTCGTGGGTCCAGACCGAGCCGCCGTGGTAGCTGAGCGGCCAGTAGCCGACCGAGTCGGTCGACATCGTGCGCAGGCCGTAACCCGAGTCGAGCTCGGGCGAGGCGAGGCGGGCGGCGACGAGGGCCGACTGCTCCGCGTCGAGCAGGCCCGTGCCGAGCAGGTGGCCGAGGTTGCTCGTCACGGTGTCGACGGGGCGCTTGTGCACGTCGAGGGCGATGGCGGGGTAGGGGCCGAGGGTGCCCGTCGCGGCGGGGTCGGTGATCCAGAACCGCTCGTGGAAGGCCGTGCGCAGGCGCTCGGCCCAGGCTCGCCACTCGTCGCCGCCCGGGCGGTCGAAGGCGTCGAGCAGGGCGGCGCCGCCGATCGCGGCCTCGAAGGCGTAGGCCTGCACCTCGCACAGCGCGATGGGGCCCTCGGCGAGCGCGCCGTCGCGCCACTGCACGCTGTCGCCCGAGTCCTTCCAGCCCTGGTTGGCGAGGCCGTGGCCGCTCTCGTCGATGTACTCGAGCAGGCCGTCGCCGTCGGCGTCGCCCGAGTCGCGCATCCAGGCGAGGGCGGCCTCGAGGTGCGGCAGCAGCGCGCGCACCTCGTCGTCGGGCAGGCCCGCGCGCCAGGCGTCGTGCAGCACGCACACCCACAGCGGGGTCGCGTCGACCGTGCCGTAGTAGAGCGGTGGCAGCGTGACGTCGTCGTCGATGACGAGCGACTGGCGGCGCAGCTCGTGCATGATCTTGCCCGGCTGAGCGGCGGTCGCGGGGTCGTGGCCCGTGCCCTGCAGCCGCGCGAGCACGCGCAGGGTGTCGCCCGCCAGGCGCGTGCCGAGCGGCAGCATCATGCGGGCCGCCCAGAGCGAGTCGCGACCGAAGAGCGTGAAGAACCAGGGCGCGCCGGCGGCGATGAACTGCTGATCAGGATGCCCGGCCGCCGTCAACCGCAGCGCGTCGAGGTCGCCCAGCGCGCGTTCGACCCAGCGGGCGAGGCGCGGGTCGACCGTGCTCAGGTCGAAGCCGCTCGCGGCGGCATCGCTCCACGGCGCGGGGCCGCTCGCGCCGCGCACGGCGCTGATCGCGTCGACGGCGTCGAGCCGCCACCCGACGCTCACCGAGCCGCGCGGCGGCACGACGACCTCGGCGCTCAGCAGCAGGCCGCCCGGGCGCTCGGTGATGCGCAGTCCCGCGGGAGTGAGGGTCGCGGTCACGTGCTCGCCCGACCAGCGAGCCGTGCCGCCGTCGACCTGCACGGCGATGTCGGGCGCGGGCGGCAGGCCCTGCTTGAGGGCGTCGATGGGCGTGGCGTCGAGGTCGAGCTCGATCTCGACGGTCGTGGTGATCGACTGATCGTGCCGGGTCGTGAGCGTGAGGGTGTCGGCGCAGCCCTCGATCGTGACCGCCCGGTCGATGCGCAGGCGCACGCCGGGGTCGGGGGTCGGGTCGTCGAGGTGCCGCAGCAGCGAGTCGATCGTCACCCGGTCGGCCGTGCGCCCGCTCGACACGAGATGCTCGGGTGCGAGCCCGCCGACGCGCAGCCGCAGGCCCCGCACGACGCGCACGTCGGAGTGCGCGACGCCGTGGATCGGTGCGGCGCCGATCGTTCCGTCGGCGGCCGACCACACCTGGGTGGGCGCGCGCAGCACGACGAGCTCGTCGTGCAGGAGGGGTTGCAGGGGGTGGGTCACGACAGCTCCAGGATGACGATGCGGCCGGTGTCGACGCGCATCGCGAGGTCTTCGTCGAGGCTCGCCATCGCGACGGCGATGCGACCCGAGTCGCCCAGCACGGCGCAGTCGTAGACCCCGAGCGGGCCGGCTCCGGGGCCGGCGGCGATCGGCGCGGCGCGGTAGACGATCGTGGGCTCGGCATCCGGACCCGCCTCGCCCTAGCGCGCCCGCGAAGGCGAGCGCGACGTAGACGGTGCCGTCGGGCGCGATCGACAGCCCGTCGGGTCCGCTGCCCGTGACGAACCGTGCACGCGGTGTGACCTCGTTGTCATGTGACATCAGCGACACACGATCGGCGAAGGTCTCGGCGACCAGCAGGGCGCCGGTCGCGTCGCGCTCGCATCCGTTAGGGAAGACGAAGACGGATGCCGTGGTCGAGACAGCGCCGACGGCCGCCACGCGCACGAGGGGCGAGGGAACCGGCTCGTCGTGCTCGGGGTCGAAGCCGTAGCCGCCGACCCACGCGGTGCCGTCGGGGTCGACGTGCATGTCGTTCGCGGAATGCGTCATGACCGAGGCGAGGTCGGCGTGCACGGAAACGGCTCCGATAGCGCGCCCGGTCGCATCGACGGGCAGCCGCAGCACCCGCCGCTCCTCGCAATCGACGACCAGCAGGTCGCCCGGGCGGTCGGGGACGTCGGGCAACCACCCGAGCCCGCCGGGCACGGTCGGCCCGCCCCCGGCCGCGTCGAGAACCACGGTCGGCTCCGACCCCGGCACCCACCGCATGACGCGCGCTGAACCACAGCGCGCCGTCGCGCCAGCGCAGCGCTTCGGGGAAGCCGAGGCCGTCGAGCATCATCACGGTCAGAACGTCATGGTGAGACCGCCGTCGACGGTCAGCACCTGCCCGGTCGTGTACGTGTTCTCGCGGGAGGAGAGGAAGTCGACGGCCGGCGCGACCTCGGCGGGCAGCGCGGCCCGGCCGAGGGGCAGCTTGCCGCTCACCACATACTGCTGCCGGAATGCGTCGGCGTCGGTCTCGTCGGTGCCGTCGGGCAGCAGGCTCATGCGCGTGCGCACGAAGCCCGGCGCGACCGCGTTGGCGAGCACGCCGTGCTCGGCGAGGTCGAGCGCGACCGAGCGCGTCGCCGCCTCGAGCCCCGCCTTCGACACGTCGTAGGCCAGGCAGCCGGGCTGCGCCTGCCGCGCGTGCACGCTCGTGATCGTGACGATGCGGCCGAACCCCTGGGCCACCATGCCGGGCGTGAGCAGGCGCATGAGGTCGAGCGGAGCATCCAGGTTCACCGCCCACACCGCCCGCCAGTCGTCGAAGCCGCTGTCGTGGATGGATCCCTGCCGGAAGATGCCGGCGACCGTCACGAGCACGTCGACCCCGCCCAGCCGCTCGGCCGCGATCGCAGCGCCGCGCGCGCGGGCCTCGGGGTCGGCGAGGTCGGTGATCACGACATCCGGCCCGTCTTCGCGGTCGAGGCCGATCACACGGTCGCCGCGCGCCCGCAGCCGGTCGGCGATCGCCGCGCCGATGCCGTTCGCGGCGCCCGTCACGATCGTGCGCAGGGCGGGGTGAGCTGGTGCGGTCATGGTGCCTCCGTCGAGGGGGAGTGGTCGGTCGTGGTTCCGGATGCCCACCGCACGCCGAGCGCGGCCCCCCACTCGACCGAGCCGCCGGGCGGCAGCCGAACGAGCTCGGCGTCGAGCGCGGTGCCCGCGCCGTGCGGGGTCGAGGTGGGTTCGATGCCGAGCGCGACGACCTGCCCGTTCCAGGGCGGCTCGGTCGAGACGCCGAGCTCCTCCCACAGCAGCGCGTGGGGCAGGGCCGCGCCCTGCCACTCGACGGTCACCGCGACGTGCGCGCCGCGCGCCCCGGTGCGCTGCGGCTGCACGGCCGCGAGGCCGGTGACGCGTGCGGGGGTCGCCGCGTCGACGCTGGTCCAGCGATCGGTGGGGTCGCCCGGCCAGGCCCGCAGGGCTCCCTCGGGCAGGCCCGCGTAGTCGAGCGGCCGCAGCAGCGTGCCATCGGGCACCTCGAGCTCGAGCGGCCCCGCGAGCACGTCGCCGCCGATGATGAGGTGCTCGGCGATGACGAGCACGCGCACCTCGGGCCCGGCGTTGTGCACGCGCGTCGCGACGGCCGCGCCGTCGTCGGTGAGGCGCCAGACGCGCTCGGCGCTCAGCCCGTCGCGGTCGGCCCAGCCGAGCGCGACCGAGTCGGCGGCGCGGGCCACCTCGAGCCAGGGCGCCTGCGAGGCCGCGCCGTGGAAGCCCTCGGGCACCGCGGCGGCGGGGTTCGGCTGGCCCGCGGTCGGGAAGCACAGCTGCCAGCCGCCGCGCCACCGCCCGACCCAGGTCGGCTCGTCGCCCGCCGGGCGGGCCGCGGGCTCCACGGTCGCCGCCCAGGGCGTCGTCGCGAGCACGGGCCGGCCGTGCACGAGCAGGTCGAGCAGCACGCCGCCCTCATCGGGCAGCACCCGCGCGCTGATGCCGCCGCGCTCGAGGTGCACCGCGGGCTGCGCGGTCATCCCGAGGCCTCCGAGCGGTCAGGCAGCGCCCGCGCCATCGCGCTGCTCGCTGAGGGCCTTGATGAGCGCGTTCTTGCCGTCGAGCACGACGTGCAGCATCGCCTCGGCCGCCCGCTCGCCGTTGCCGCCGTTGATGGCGCGGAAGACGGCGGCGTGGGTCTCGGCGTCCTCCTGGAAGACCTCGTCGTCGGCCGCGGTCGCCTGCTGCACCGTGAAGGAGGCGTACATGAAGTCGGCCACGACGCTGCCGAACTGGCGCAGCAGCACGTTGTGCGAGGCGGCGTAGACCGCGAGGTGGAACTCGACGTCGGCGTGCGCGTAGCCCTCGCGGTCGGTCGCATTGGCGACCATCGCGGCGAGCGCGTCGTCCATGCGCCGCAGGTCGTCCATGGATGCCCGGCCCGCGGCGAGGCGCGCCGCCGCCGGCTCCATGATCTGCCGCACCTCGACGAGGTTGCGCATGATCTCGTCGCCGTGCCCGACCTCGGTGTGCCAGCGCAGGATGTCGCTGTCGAAGACGTTCCAGTTCTCGGGCTGGCGCACGCGCGTGCCGATCTTCTGCCGGATGTCGACGAGGCCCTTCGCGGCGAGCACGCGCATGCCCTCGCGCACCGAGGTGCGCGAGACCCCGAACTGCTCGGTGAGCTCGGCCTCTTTCGGCAGCAAGTCGCCCGGCGCGTACTGGCCGCCGATGATCTGGCGGCCGACGCCGTCGATAACGCGGCCCTGCAGCCCGCGCATCGAGTAGCCCGCACCGCGATCGACCTCAGCGACGATCTCTGCCACGTGCCTGCCTCCTTGCGCCTAGACGACGTGCCCTACTGTATGCGGCACCTCGGGGCTCGTGTACACGCGCTCGTGATCGATCGAGATCTCGACATGCCGCAGGTACGGCGCGAGGCCCTCGAGGTCGACCTCGATGCCGAGGCCGGGGGCATCCGGGGCCCGAACCTCGCCGTTGGCGTCGAGCGTGATGTGGTTGCTCGAGATCGCGAGCGCGACCGCCTTCGGCTCGACCGGGTACTCGCAGATGCGGTGCTCGGCGAGGCCCGCGAAGGGCTGCATCGAGGCCGAGAGCGCGAGGTGCGAGGTGAAGGTGTGGTTGACGTAGGTCGTGCCGTGCCGCACGGCGTGATCGGCGACAGCCTTCGCCGGGCCGATGCCGCCGATGCGCGCCGAGTCGACCTGGATGAAGCGCACGCCGCCGTAGTCGATGAGGTTGGTGGCCATGTGCACGGTGTGGGCGCCCTCGCCCCCGGCGATGCCGACGGTGCGGGCGCGCGAGGCGAGCGCCGCGTGCGCGACGAAGGCGTGTGGCACGAAGGGCTCTTCGAGCCACGTCGCGCGCGCCGCCTCGAGCGCCTCGAGGCGCGCGATGGCGGCGTCGACGTCGTCGCCCCAGATCTGGCCCGCGTCGATGAGCAGCTGGGCGTCGTCGCCGAGGCCCTCGCGCGCGGCGGCCGGCGTCGGCCGCGGCCGTGCCGGTGCCGTAGCTGCCCCACCCGAACTTCACGGCGCGGAAGCCGTTGGCGCGCGCGAGCCGCGCGCGGTCGAGGGTCTCTTGCGGGGTGTCGCCCATGAGCATCGAGGCGTAGGGCAGCTTGGCGTGGTTCTCGGCGTAGCCGAGCAGCTGCCAGACCGGCACGCCCCGCACCTTGCCGAGCAGATCCCACAGCGCGATCTCGATGCCCGACCAGGTGTGGCCGGCCTGCAGGAGGTCCATGCTGTTGCGCCCGACGAGGCGCGCGAGGCGGTGGATGTCGTCGGGGCCGTCGACCGTCGCCCCGATGACGGATGCCGCGACGGGCTGGCAGACCCCGTGCGAGCGCGGGGTCACGAAGGCGGCGATCGAGGTGAGGGGCGAGGCTTCGCACTCGCCCCAGCCGATGTGGCCGTCGGCGGTGACGCGCACGAGCAGGGCATCCTGGCTGCCATCGGCCTCGAGGGTGATCTCGGGCATCGCCGCGTAGAAGAAATCGACGGAATCGATGATCATGTGCCGTGTGCCGCCTTCGCGATGGTGAACGGGGTGCGTGCTCCCCGCGCGGGGGATCGGGCTCTCACCCGTCATCGCCACCGCGCGATGCATCGTTACATCATACGTTACACCCGCACTTCGGCATCGGGGCGGTAACAATTGCATATCCAGTCTTGCGCGCCCGGTGCCTAGGTATGATGTAATGACTGCACCAACGCGGCTTCGTGCCGCGGTGCGAAGAAACGGGACGATGATGTCGCAGATGATCCAGAGCCCTCCGGCCCCCGCCGGTGCCGTCGCTCGCTTGCACGACTCCCGGTCGCACACCCTTCGCCCTTCGGCGGGCCTCCCTGCCCGCCCGAAGCTCGCCGCAGCACCGACGGCCCGGCGACGTGCCGCCGCGCTGCGCGCGATTCCCGAACCGACCGGGGCCACCCGGTCGTGTGCTCCGATAGGAAGGACACAGCAATGAAGACACGAAAGGTAGCGGCAATCGTCGCGACCGTCGGCCTCGTGGCAGGTCTCGCCGCGTGCGCGCCGACCGACCCCGCTGCCGAAGGCGACCAGACGCTCCTCGTCTGGGACACCGGCATCCTCGGCCGCACCCTCGAGAACGGCGACCCCGACCTCGAGAACTCGTTCATCGACAAGATGGCGGTCGCGTTCGAAGAGGCGAACCCGGGCGTCGACATCGAGGTCGTGCAGCAGGGTGGCGACATCACCTCGGCCGCGGCCCAGTTCCAGGCCGCCGCGATCGCCGGTGACGGCCCCGACATCCGCATCCAGTACGCGGGCGGCCCGACCATCTCGTTCGGCGACTTCTTCACCGACCTCGACGAGCTCATCGCTCCGGAGGTTCTCGACAACCTCGCGGGCGTCAACGTCAACCGCGAGGGCTACAGCCCCGACGGCCGCCTGCTCGGCATGCCGTACGGCGCCGGCAACCTCTTCACGGTGTTCCAGAACCACGCCGTGCTCGAAGAGGCCGGCCTCGACCCGTCCGACCCCCCGACCACGTGGGAGGAGTTCCTCGAGAACGGCCAGCAGGTCGTCGACAACACCGACAAGAACGGCATGTGGGTCGCGAACCTCGAGGGCTACGTGGGTGCCTGGATGATCTCGGCGCTCGTCGGCGGTCAGCTCGGCGAGTCGGTCTTCACGCAGATGTACGCCGGTGACATCCCGGTCGACGACCCCGCCATGGTGCGCGCCTACGAGGCGTTCGCCGAGTGGGGTGCGAGCGGGCTCACCAACCCCGACGCCGGCCAGGTGTCGAACGGCGAGTCGACGGCGGGCTTCGTCAACGGCAGCAGCGCCTACTACCTCGTGGGCAGCTGGGAGAACAACAACATGCTCGACGCCTTCGGCGAAGACGGTGTGAGTTCGTTCTTCATCCCGACGCTCGAGGGCTCCGACTTCCCGGCCATGGGTGCGGGCGGCCCCGAGATCGCGATCTCGATCTCCGAGTCGAGCGAGAACAAGGAGCTCGCGGCTGAGTTCCTCACCTTCCTCGCCCAGGCGGAGAACCAAGACGTGTTCGTCGAGCTCTACCAGACGCAGGGCTCGAACCACGTCGACGGCGACCCGTCGAAGATCGAGAACCCGCTGCTGCGTCAGCAATTCGAGCAGCTCGCCGCGGCGACCGACGGCGTCACCTTCGCCTTCGACTCGGTCATGCCGCAGGCGACGATCGACCTCTTCTACCGCGTGAACGCCGGTGTCTTCATCGGCAGCATCACGCCGGAGGACGCGGTCGCTCAGCTCAAGGCGTCGTACGAAGCCGAGATCGCGAACCAGTGACCTCAGCTGCTCTGACCTCGCGCGTGGGCGCCGCTTCGGCCCGCAAGCCCGGAGGCATCCTCCGGCGCGACCGAATCGTCGGTCTGCTCGCGGTGCTTCCGGCCTTCCTCGTCGTCGTCGGCTTCATGGCCTTCCCGGTCGCCTTCGCCGTCTTCATCTCGTTCACCCGCACCAACGGGCTGCGCTACGAGTGGCGCTGGTTCGACAACTACATCGCGCTGCTGAACGACCCGATCGTGGCTCAGGTGTTCCTCAACAACCTGACCTTCCTCATCTCGGTGCCGCTCGTCATCTTCGCGGCGCTCATCGTCTCGGTGCTCCTGTTCGAGCGGGTGCGGGGCTGGAAGTACTTCCGCGTCATCTTCTTCCTGCCCAACGTGCTCTCGGTGGCCGTCATCGGCATCATGTTCCGCAACGCCTTCGGCTACTACGGCGGCGTCAACCAGGCGCTCGGGCTCTTCGGCATCGAGCCGATCCAGTTCTTCACCAACGGCACGACGGCCATCGCGATCATCATCCTGGCCCTCGTCTGGGCCGGCTTCGGCTACCAGTCGCTGCTGCTGCTCGCAGGGCTCACGGCGATCAACCCGGCCGTCTTCGAGGCGGCCGCGATCGACGGGGCCGGTTGGTGGAAGCGGCTCTGGTACATCACGCTGCCGAACATCCGCCGCGTGCTCGGCTTCGTGTTCATCATCAACGTCATCTACACGTTCTCGTCGCTCTTCGGCTTCATCTACGTCATGACGGCCGGCGGCCCCGGCTTCGACACCACGACGATCGACTACCTGGTCTACCTGCGGGCCTTCTCGAGCACGAACCTCGGCTCGGGTGCGGCGCTCGCGGTCATCCTCTTCCTCTTCATCGGAATCCTCACCCTCATTCAGAACCGGGTGTTCAAGCTGGGCGAGGAGGACTGACCGTGGCGGAAGAAGACGTCGTCGTCAGCAAGCGCATCTCGGCGGGGCGCGGGCAGATCCCGATCTTCATCGCGCTGCTCGTCGTGGCCGCCACGATCATCTACCCGCTCTACTTCGTCATCATCACGTCGCTGCGGCCCAACAGCGACTACCTGCAGAACCCCTTCGGGCTGCCCGGCGTATGGACCTTCGAGAACTACGTTCGTCTCGCCGACTCCTACGGCATCGGCCAGGCCTTCCTCAACAGCCTGTTCGTCGGCACGATCTCGGTGAGCATCATCCTCGTGCTCGCCTCGCTCGCGGGGTACGCGCTCGCGAAGCTGCCGGTGCCGGGGCAGAAGTTCATCACGGCCACGTTCGTGTCGGTGATGCTGCTGCCCGGGCCCGTGCTGATCATCCCCATCTATCTGATGCTCGCGCGCCTCGAACTGGTCGGCAGCTACACGGGCTTGATCCTCGTCTACGTGGCTACGGGCCTGCCGTTCGCGACCTTCTTCTTGACACTGTCGTTCCGCGGCATCCCCGACGAGGTCATCGAGGCGGCGCGCATCGACGGCGCCGGCTTCTTCCGCATCATGTGGTCGATCATCGCGCCCATGGGCTCGAGCGGCCTCGCCACCCTCGCCGTGCTGCAGTTCTTGGGTGCGTGGAACGAGCTGATCTTCGCAGTGATCCTCATCCCCGAAGAGTCGATGCGGCTGCTCACCCCGCAGCTCGCGAGCATTGGCGAGCGCTTCCTGACCGATCAGCCGCTCGTCTCGGCGGGCCTGTTCATCACGGCCTCGGTGCCGCTGATCCTGCTCGCCTTCGCGTCGAAGTACATCATGCAGGGCCTGCAGGTCGGCGTCAGCCGCTAGGCGTCGAACCAGCCGCGCGGGTGGAAGGTCGCGTCGAGGGCGGGGCCGCGGCGCGTCGGGGCGGCCCACTGCACGCCGTTGGCGAGCACGCGGTGGATGCTCGGGTGGTGGTAGACCGGGTACTCCTGGTCGCCCGGCGAGAAGTAGAAGACCCGCCCGTGGCCGCGGGTCCAGGTGGCGCCGGAGCGGAAGACCTCGCCGCCCGAGAACGACGAGATGAAGATGAGCTCTTCGGGGGTGGGAATGTCGAAGAACTCGCCGTACATCTCCTGCGCCTCGATGACGAGCGGGTCGGGCACGCCCTGCGCGATCGGGTGGGTCGGGTCGACCGTCCACACCACCTCGCGGTCGCCGTCGTTGCGCCAGCGCAGCGAGCAGCTCGTGCCCATGAGCTTCTTGAAGATCTTCGAGTAGTGGCCCGAGTGCAGCACGATGATTCCCATGCCGCCGAGCACCGCATCGTAGAGGCGGTCGACGACCGCGTCATCGACCTCGGGGTGCGCCTCGTGACCCCACCACAGCAGCACATCGGTCGCATCCACGACCGACTGGGGCAGCCCGTGCTCGCGCTCGTCGAGCGTCGCGGTGCGCACCTCGACGGCCTCGCCGAGCAACGAGGTCAGCCCCGCGGCGATCGCGCCGTGCATCCCCGTCGGATACAGCCTCGCGGTGAGCGAGTCGGGGTAATTCTCGTGCCGGTTCTCGTTCCACACGGTCACACGCAGGGGCGCAGTGCTCATCAGGGCTCCAGTCGAATCTCGCGGCCTTCGGCGGCCGAGCGGTAGCAGGCGTCGAGCACCTCGGTGCGGTGCAGGGCGAAGTCGCCGCGGTGGTGCTGCCACTGCCCCGAGCGCACGTGCTCGATGAACTCGGCGATCACGAGGGGATGCTCGCCGCCGGGAACGTGCACCTCGGGCGCGATGTCGACGGGGCGCCCGGCGACGTCGCGGTAGATGCGCAGGGTGTCGTCGCTCGCGTAGCGCGGCACAAACAGGCGCAGGCCGCCGTCGACGCCGAGCAGCTCGATCGAGATGTCTTCGTCGTCAACCGTGTGCCCGGCCCACGTGATCTCGAAGGCGGCGCTCGAGCCGTCGTCGAAGCGGAAGAGCGCGCTCGCGAGGTCTTCCACCTCGAAGGCGCCCGTGTCGGAGGCCATCTGCTCGCTGCGATCCATCGCGCCGTAGCCCGCGCGCCCGAGCTCGCCGTGCGCGACGGCGCTCACGGCGACGACCTTGCGCTCGCCCAGCAGGAAGAGCAGCGAGTCGAGCACGTGCGGGCCGAGGTCGATGAGCGCGCCGCCGCCGGCCATGCGCTTGCTCGTGAACCACGAGCGCAGGCCCGGGATGCCCGCGCGCCGCTTCCACGAGGCGCGCGCGTGGTAGATGCGGCCGATGCCGACCTCGTCGAGATAGCGCTTGGCGTACTGCACATCGGCGCGGCGCCGGTGGTTGAAGGCCACCTCGAGCACGCGGTCGTTCTCGACCGCGGCCGCGACCATCTCGCGCGCCTGCGCGCTGTCGAGGGCGAGCGGCTTCTCGCAGAACACGTGCTTGCCCGCGGCGAGCGCGGCCATCGTGATGGGGTGGTGCAGCGCGTTGGGGGTCGCGATGCTGACGATGTCGAGGTCGGGCAGCGCGACGAGGTCGGCCCAGTCGGCGAGCAGGTGCGGCACCGCGTACTCGGCGCCGAGCTCGGCGAGCCTGTCGGCCTCTTTGCCCGCGAGGGCGACGACCTCGACGCCCGGCATGGCGGCGTAGGCCTCGACGTGCACCGAGCCCATACCGAGGCCGACGACACCGACGCGCAGCGTGGCGTCGGGGGAGGAAGGGGTGGTCGCCGGGCCGGCGGAGGGGGAGGATGCCACGGGCGGATTCTTTCGACGGGGGATGAAACGGCTGCGGGGTGCCGCGAGCGGGCACCCTTTAGGTATGATGTAAAGCCTACAGGTGAGGACCTCAGGATGACCGACGCAACGTTGCGCGCCCGCCCCGACGACGGCGGGCGGCTCATCGTCGCCCTCGCCGACACCATTCTCAGCGATGCATCCCCGCTTCTCGTGGAGGTCGACCGACGGCCCGTCGACCGCTGGGTCGCGCCGCGCATCGCGGGCGACGCCGAGCACCTGACGATCGACGGCGTGCTCGAAGGCACGAGCTTGCACGCCGCGTGGAGCGCGCGCCGCATTGCGGGCCAGCCCGTGTGGGAGTTCGCGCTCACGCTGCGCAACGACGGCGAGCATCCCGTGACCATCACGCGCATGGACCCGCTCGCACTCGACGCCGGCCCCGCCTGGCGCACGCACGGCTTCCACAGCGCGTGGGGCGACGAGTTCCGCCCCCTGCACGGCCACGCCGGCCACCACCTCGTGCTCGAGAGCCGCTCGGGGCGCAGCTCGCACGGCCAGATCCCGTGGCTCGGCCTCGAGCGCGGCGGTACGGGTGCCCAGCCGGGCGCGGGCGAGCCGCCGGCCGCCCTCACGATCGCGCCCGCCTACAGCGGCAACTGGCACATCCACGCCATGGCGGGCGGGCACATCACGGCGGGCATCTCGCCGTGGCAGTTCTTCGTCGAGCTCGCGCCCGGCGAGGCGGTGACCGCCCCGAGCGTCGTGCTGACGGTCGCCGCGTCGCTGGATGCGGCCGCCGTCGCCCTGCAGCGCGCCATCGCCGCCGACTGGCTGCCCCGCACCCCGTTCACCGACGCGCTGCCCGTCGAGTGGAACCACTGGTGGCCGTACGAAGACCAGGAGGTCGACGAGCACGTCATCGCCGACAACGCCCGCATCGCCCAGCTGCTCGGCATCGAGGTGGCCACGGTCGACGCCGGCTGGTTCGGCGCCGCCGACCCCACGAGCTATTGGCAAGAGCAGCGGGGCGATTGGTCGAGCGTCAACACCGCGCGGTTCCCCTCGGGGCTCGCGGCGCTCGGGCAGAGCATCCGCGACGCGGGCGTGCTGCCGGGCATGTGGATCGAGGCAGAAGCGGTCGGCGCGAACTCGCTGCTGCGCGCCGCGCACCCCGAGGCCATGGCGCACTCGGTCGAGGGCCGGCGCGCCGACCCCTCGTACCGCGTGCAGACCGAATCGCTCGACTCGGCCGACCCGACCTTCTTGGGCTACGTCTGCCTGGGCTCGCCCGCGGGCCGCGCGCACGTGCTCGAGTCGATGAGCACGCTCATCACGACGACGGGCGCGCGCTGGATCAAGCTCGACTTCAACATCGACCCTGACGCCGGCTGCACGCGCACCGACCACGGGCATGGCGCCGGCGACGGCCTGCTACGGCACTACGAGGGCCTCTACGCCGTGCTCGACGAGGTGCGCGCGCGGCACCCCGAGATCATGCTCGAGTCGTGCTCGTCGGGCGGCCTGCGCATCGACCTCGGGCTCGCCCGCCACGTGCACGGCTTCTTCTTGAGCGACCCCGACTACACCGAGCACCACCTGCAGGTGCTGTGGGGCGTGCGCCACCTGCTGCCGCCCATCGGCATCCTGCACTGGTCGTGGTCGCAGTGGCGCGGCGACTACCCGCCCTCGCGTCTCGACTGGCAGACCCTCAGCGCCGACGACTTCGACACGACGCTGAGGGCGGCCATGCTGCACCGCTTCGGCGTGAGCCTGTGGCTTCCCGAGCTGCGGCCCGAGCTGCTCGAGCGCCTGCGCGTGCATGTCGAGCTCTTCCAGCGCGAGCTCGAGCCCTTCGTGCGAGACGCGGTGCTGCAGCCCCTCACCGAGAGCCCCGAGCGCGGCGGGTTCGGCGAGCGCGCGCCGAGCATCCAGCTCAGCCACCCCGACGGCCGCGTGCTCGTCGCCGCCTTCGTGCTCGACGGCGGCCGGCGACCCGTCGCCCTGTGGCCGCGCGGGCTCGACCCCGACACCACCTACACCGTCACCGACCTCGCCGATGGCGAGGGTCGCCGCACCTCGGGCAGCGAGCTGCTCGAGGAGGGCCTCGTGCCGCTCGGCGACGACGGTGTGACCTCATGGCTGCTCCTCATCGCGCCCGCTTCGTGACCGCCCCCACCCCAGAAAGCTCGCATGCACAACGACCACGCCCTCGTTGAGGCCCGCCTCGACCGCTTCGTGCGCGACCACCTGACGCCCGCGCTGTACCGGGATGCCCGCCCGCTCGCCGCGACCGCCTGGGCGGTCGAGCGCGAGCCCGTGCCCTTCGCGACCGCCGTCGAGCAGCAGTTCGAGCCCGTGCCGCTCGGCTGGCGCTGGGGCCGCGCGTGGTCGACCGTGTGGTTGCGGGTCACGGGCGAGGTGCCCGCCGAGTGGCTGCCCCAGCCGCCCGAGGGCACGCGCATCGAAGTGCTCGTCGACTTCGGCTACAACCGCTCACGCTCGGGGTTCCAGGCCGAGGGGCTCGCCTACCGCCCCGACGGAACCCTCATCAAGGCGATCTCGCCGCTCAACTCGTGGCTGCCCGTGGCGCCCGGTGAGGCGGCGATCGACGTGCTCATCGAAGCGGCGGCGAACCCTGACGTCGCAGGGGAGTACACCTTCGACCCGACGCCCTACGGGCAGTGGGAGACCGCGCCCGACGAGCCGCTGTACTCGCTCGCCCAGCTCGAGGTCGCGCTGCGCGACGACACGGTGTGGGAGCTGCTGCAAGACATCTGGACCCTGCGCGGCCTCATGGCTGAGCTGCCCGAGGGCTCGTCGCGCCGCCACGAGATTCTGCGTGCGCTGGAGGACATGCTCGACGTGCTCGATCCGGAGGGCATCCCGGGCACCGCCGCGGCCGGCCGCGCCGTGCTGTCCATTGCGCTCGCGAAGCCCGCCCATGCGAGCGCCCACCGCGTGCTCGCGACGGGCCACGCGCACATCGACTCGGCGTGGCTGTGGCCGCTGCGCGAGACCGTGCGCAAGTGCGCGCGCACCTTCACGAACGCGATGTCGCTCATGGACGAGTACCCCGACTTCGTGTTCTCGTGCTCATCGGCCCAGCAGTACCGCTGGATGAAAGACCACCACCCGCAGGTCTTCGACCGCATCCGCGAGAAGGTCGCGGCGGGGCAGTTCTCGCCCGTCGGCGGCATGTGGGTCGAGAGCGACACCAACATGCCCGGCGGCGAGGCGATGGCGCGGCAGTTCATCGCCGGCAAGCGCTTCTTCCTCGACGAGTTCGGGGTCGAGTGCCGCGAGGCCTGGCTGCCCGACTCGTTCGGCTATTCGGCCGCGCTGCCGCAGATCGTCGCGGCGGCGGGCTCGCAGTGGTTCCTGACTCAGAAGATCTCGTGGAACCAGTTCAACCGCATGCCCCACCACACCTTCTGGTGGGAGGGCATCGACGGCACGCGGGTCTTCACGCACTTCCCGCCCGTCGACACCTACATCAGCGAGCTCTCGGGGAAGGAGCTCGCGCACGCGGAGCGCAACTTCTCGGAGAAGGGCCGCGCGAGCATCTCGCTCGTGCCCTTCGGCTGGGGCGACGGCGGCGGCGGGCCGACGCGCGAGATGGTCGCCGCTGCGCGCCGCACCGAAGACCTCGAGGGCTCGCCGACGGTCGTGATCGGCACCTCCGCGCAGTTCTTCACCGAGGCGCAGGCCGAGTACCCCGAGGCGCCCGTCTGGCGTGGCGAGATGTACCTCGAGCTGCACCGCGGCGTCTTCACCTCG
>LNFD01000358.1 GCA_001464255.1 Actinomycetales bacterium Ga0077552
CGGCTCGCAGCGCAGCGACGGCGTGCCGAGCGTGGGCTGCGATGGCAACCTGGCTGGCGGCTCGGGTAACACCGGCGCCGACGTCGCCCAGAAGTGGTGGGACTCGAGCAGTCACCGGGCGTCCCTCTATAAGCCGACCTACACGGGCAGCACCGCGGGTGTCTGCATCCTCTTCGCGATGACGCACGGCGGCGTGCCGAACGAGCCGTACTCGTTCACCCGCGCGGCCGCCCGCTGGGTCACCTGCTAAACGGCCCCCTCCGCATCGCTGGATAGGCTGTCGGCACCGAGGGCCAGGGCGGCGCTCGGCGGAGGGAGCCGATCGTGACCGCTGCGCTCAACTGGGGGATCCTGGCCACGGGGCACATCGCCCGCACCTTCGCCCGCGACCTCATCGATGCGGGGTTCACGATCACCGCAGCCGGGTCGCGCTCGCCCGGTGCGGCCGAGGCCTTCGCCGCGGAATTCGGCATCCCGCGCTCGCACGGCAGCTACGAGCAGCTCGTCGCCGACCCCGAGGTCGACGTGGTCTACGTGGCGACCCCGCACCCGTTCCATGTCGAGACCGCCCTTCTCGCGATCGACGCCGGCAAGCACGTGCTCATCGAGAAGCCGCTCACCGTCACCCGGGCGGATGCTCAGCGCATCGCCGATCGTGCGGCCGAGCGCGGCGTCGTCGCCATGGAGGCCATGTGGACCCGCTTCCTGCCGCACATGGTGCACCTGCGCGGACTGCTTGCCGCCGGGGCCATCGGCGAGGTGCGCACGGTCATCGCCGACCACACGCAGGCCCTGCCGACCGACCCCGAGCACCGGCTGCAGAACCCCGCGCTCGGCGGGGGAGCGCTGCTCGACCTCGGCATCTACCCGGTCTCGTTCGCGGTCGACGTGCTGGGACTGCCGACGAGCATCCTCGCCCACGCGGCGATGACGCCGACGGGCGTCGACCGCCAGACCGCCATGATCTTCGGCTACGACGACGGCCGCCAGGCCGTGCTGCAGTGCGCCCTCGACACCGCGGGCTCGAACCGCGCGGTCGTGCTCGGCACCGAGGGGGCGATCGAGCTCGACCGCGTCTGGTACACCCCGACGGTGCTCACCCGCTACGACCGGGCGTGGAACGTCGTCGAGCGCTTCGACGAGCCCGTCGCCACCCGCGGCATGCACTTCCAGGCGGCCGAGCTCGAACGCCGCGTCGCCGGGGAGCCGCCCGCCTCGCTGCCGATCGAGGAGTCGGTCGCGATCATGGGCGTGCTCGACGAGGTGCGCGGGCTCATCGGCCTGCGCTACCCGGGTGAGTAGCGCTCGGGAGCGCTCGGTATCATGACCCCATGACCGAGCCGGAGCAGCCTCTCAGTCGCCGCGCGCTGCGCGAGGCTCGCGCGAAGGGGTTGCAGGCTCCCGCGAGCGCGCCGGTTCCGCCGCCGACTCAGCCGCCGACCGAGCCAGCCCCCACCGAGCTGCTGGTCGCTGACCCGTTCGCGGTCGCTGGTCCGTCCGACCCCTCCGCGGTGTCCGAGGGGGATGCGCCCGCTCCCCGGGGCATCGGCGCCTTCGTGCGGCGGCACCCCCGCGCCGTGCTCACGACGGCGCTCGCGGTGGGCTTCCTGCTGGCCGCGTCAGGGGCCCTGTTCGCCGGGGTCGCCGTCGGCTCGGCCAACGCCGTCGCCCCCGTGCCCGTCGTCACGACGACACCGACGCCCGATCCACGGCCGCTTCCCGGCGCGATCGCCGACCCGAGCCGGTTGCGCACGTGCTCGATCGACGCCCTCGCGCAGGATGAGCGCTTGACCACGCTGTTCGGCTCCGTCGTCAATACAGCGACGGGCGAGCTGCTCTGGGACCGCCAGGCGGCCACCCCCGCGCCCACCGCGAGCGTGCTGAAGATCCTCACCGGCGCCGTCGCGCTCTCGACTCTCGGCCCCGACTACCGCTTGACGACCCGTGTCGTCGCCGGCTCGACGCCCGGCACGGTCGTGCTCATCGGCGGCGGCGACGCGACGCTGAGCCGGCTTCCCGCTGGGCAGGAGAGCGTGTATCCCGGCGCCCCGAAGCTCGCGGATCTCGCCGCGCAGACCGTGGCCGCCTACGCGGCGGCGAATCCGGATGCTCCGGGCATCACCGAGGTCGTGCTCGACGCGACGTACTGGAGCATCGGCGACCGCTGGGACTCGTCGTGGGACCGCTCGCTGCAGACCATCGGCTACAACTCCGAGGTCACGGCGCTGCAGGTCGACGGCGACCGCAACGACCCGCGCAGCGCGATCAGCCCGCGCTCGACCGACCCCGTGGGTCGGGCCGGTGCCGCGTTCGCGACCGCTCTCGCCGAGGCCGGCAACCCCGAGGGGGTGCCGACCGTGAGTCTCGGCTCGGCCGTCAGCAGCACCGTGCTCGCCCAGGTGCAGTCGCAGCCGGTGAGCGCGCTGGTCGCCTACATGATCGACACGAGCGACAACACCGTGGCCGAGATGCTCGCGCGCGTCTCCTCGCGCGTGATCGGGTTCGACGGCTCGGCGGCCTCGCTCACCCGCACGTTCACCGGCGGGCTCAACCCCTACGGGGTGCCGACGACGGGCATCACCATTCGCGACGGGTCGGGCTTGAGCAACCTCAACGCCGTTCCCGCGCAGTACGTGGCCGAGCTGCTCGTCGTCGTCAACGGCGGCGGGCAGAACCTGTCGATCATCGGCGGCGCCCTCGCGGTGGCGGGGGTCAGCGGCGACCTCGCCCAGCGCTTCACGGGCGCCAACGCGATCGCCCGCGGTGCCGTGCTGGGCAAGGTCGGGTGGATCGGATCGGCCCGCACGCTCGCGGGCATCGTGCGCGCGGCCGACGGCTCGGTGCTGACCTTCTCGTTCTACGCCGTGCGCGAGAACGTGAGCGCGAGCACGCGTGAAGCGCTCGACACCCTCACCACGGGCGTGTTCTCGTGCGGCGACAACCTCTCGAACAACTGACCCCCGGAGGCGATATGGCCCGCGCGCTCGTGATTATCGATGTGCAGAACGACTTCACCGAGGGCGGTGCCCTGGGGGTCGAAGGGGGTGCCGCCGTCGCCGCCGCCATCACCGAGCACCTGCGCGACCACCCCGACGACTACGACGTCGTCATCGCCTCGCGCGACTGGCACGATGCTGACAACGACAACGGCGGTCACTTCGCCCTCGAGGGCGAGCCCGACTTCGTCGACACCTGGCCGCGGCACTGCATGGCGGGCACCGAGGGCGCCGAGTACCACCCCTCGATCGACACAGGTCTCATCGACATCCACGTGCGCAAGGGCCAGGGCGTTCCGGCGTACTCGATCTTCGAGGGCACGACCGACGACGGCCGACGCCTCGTGACGGCCCTCGACGAGCTCGGCGTCACCGAGGTCGACGTGGTCGGCATCGCGACCGACTACTGCGTGCGCGCCTCGGCGCTCGACGCCCTCGCGGCCGGCCGTCG
>LNFD01000359.1 GCA_001464255.1 Actinomycetales bacterium Ga0077552
CCCTCGGCCTTCGCGGGCGCCTTCTTCGCCGCAGCGACGGCCACTGCATCCTTCTTCGCCCCAAACACGTTCGCGACGATCTTGGCGCCATCGGCCTCGTCGACGTCGGCGAGCCGGCGCGGCGCGCGGCCCTTGTGCTTGCCCAGAGCCTTCTCGATCGACTTCGCGCCGCCCTCGTCCTTCGCGTTCGCCGCGAGCCCGCCGACGATCGCCGGCACGGCCACGGCGACGGCCGCTTCGGCGATGCTGCGGTCGATTCCGAGCTTGTCGGCGATGTCGCCGACGGGGATCAGCTGGATGAGGCCGCTGAGGTCGTCCATGAGTGCTCCTTCGATGCCGGGTACGCAGACGCGCGATCCATCGCGTCGCTGGCTCATCGTATTGTCTGGAAGAGTTAAGGGCATGACCTATTCCGTGGCGGTCGCCGGAGCCAGCGGGTACGCGGGCGGCGAGGTGCTGCGCCTCATGGCCCAGCACCCCGAGCTCGAGGTGCGCACGGTCACGGCGCACAGCAATGCGGGCCAGCCGCTCATCGACGTGCACCCCCACCTGCGCTCGCTCGCGCACCTCGAGTTCGTCGAGACGACGCCCGAGCGCCTCGCCGGGCACGACATCGTCGTGCTCGCGCTGCCGCACGGCACCTCGGGCGCCATCGCCGCCCAGCTGCCGCCCGAGACGCTCGTGCTCGACTGCGGCGCCGACCACCGGCTGACGAGCGCGGCCGACTGGGCGCGCTACTACGGTGGCGAGCACCACGGGGCCTGGGCGTACGGGCTGCCCGAGCTGATCCACGCCGATGGCACGCGGCAGCGCGAGCTGCTCACGGGCGCGCGGCGCATTGCGGTACCGGGCTGCAACGTCACCGCGGTGACGCTCGGCCTCGCGCCGGGCATCCGCGGCGGCGTCATCGAGGCGCACGACGTCTCGGCCGTGCTCGCCGTGGGCCCGAGCGGTGCCGGCCGCTCGCTGCGCACCGACCTGCTCGCGAGCGAGCTGCTCGGGTCGGCCTCGGCCTACGGCGTCGGAGGCGTGCACCGGCACATCCCCGAGATCCTGCAGAACCTGCGCGCCGCGGGGGCCAGCGACCCGACCATCTCGTTCACGCCCGTGCTCGTGCCCATGGCCCGCGGCATCCTCGCGACCGTCACCGCGCGCCTCACCCCGGGGGCGGATGCCGCGAGCGTGCGCGAGGCCTGGGAGTCGGCGTACGCCGCCGAGCCCTTCGTGCACGTGCTGCCCGCGGGCCGCTTCCCGGCGACGGCGTCGACGGTCGGGGCCAACACGGCCCTCATGGGGCTCGCGGTCGACGACGATGCCCAGCGCGTCGTCGCCGTCGTCGCGCTCGACAACCTCGTCAAGGGCACGGCGGGCGCCGCCGTGCAGTCGCTCAACATCGCGCTCGGCCTGCCCGAAGCGCTCGGCCTGCCCGTGAACGGAGTCGCCCCGTGAGTGTCACCGCCCCCGCCGGCTTCGAGGCCGCCGGAGTCGCCGCCGGCCTGAAGGCGAGCGGCGCCGCCGACCTCGCTCTCGTCGTCAACCGCGGGCCCTCCCGCGCCGCGGCGGCCGTCTTCACGAGCAACCGCGCCAAGGCCAATCCGATCCTCTGGTCGCAGCAGGTCATCGCCGATGGCGAGGTCGCCGCGATCGTGCTCAACTCGGGCGGCGCCAACTGCTTCACGGGGGCCGAGGGCTTCCAGACGACCCACGCGACCGCCGAGGCCGTCGCCGAGGCCCTGCAGGTGGGTGCCGGAGACGTGCTCGTCTGCTCGACGGGCCTCATCGGCGTGCAGATCGACCGCGACGCCCTGCTCGCCGGGGTCGCCGCGGCGGCCTCGGGCCTCGGCCCGCACGGCGAGGCGGCCGCCCGCGCGATCATGACCACCGATTCGGTGCCGAAGACGGTCGTCGTCGAGGGCCCTGGGTACACGATCGGCGGCATGGCGAAGGGGGCCGGGATGCTCGCCCCGGGTCTCGCCACGATGCTCGTCGTGCTCACCACCGACGCCGACCTGCCCGCCGCCGAGCTCGATACGGCGCTCCGCGCCGCCACGCGCGTGAGCTTCGACCGCCTCGACTCCGACGGCTGCATGTCGACCAACGACCAGGTGACGCTCATGGCGAGCGGAGCATCCGGCATCACCCCCGAGACCGACGAGTTCACGCTGCTGCTCGTGGACGCGTGCATGTCGCTCGCCCGGCAGCTGCAGGCCGACGCCGAGGGGGCGAGCCACGACATCCAGATCCATGTGCGCGGCGCCGCGACGGAGGACGACGCGGTCGAGGTGGGCCGCTCGATCGCCCGCAACAACCTGTTCAAGGCCGCGGTGTTCGGCAACGACCCCAACTGGGGTCGCGTGCTCGCCGCGATCGGCACGACGAGCGCGCCCTTCGACCCCTACGCGGTCGACGTGACGATGAACGGCGTGCGCGTGTGCCATGCGGGGGCGCCCGACCGCCCGCGCGACGAGGTCGACCTGAGCCCGCGCCTCCTCATGCTCGAGGTCGAGCTGCACGCGGGCGACGCCGCCGCCATGATCCTCACCAACGACCTCACGCACGACTACGTGCACGAGAACAGCGCCTACGCGAGCTAGGGCCCATGAGCGAACTGAGAGACCCCGCGACCGTCGCCGACGACCACGCCCAGGCGGCCGTCAAGGCCGCGACCCTCATCGAGTCGCTGCCGTGGCTGCAGCGGTTCCGCGATCGCATCGTCGTGATCAAGTTCGGCGGCAACGCCATGGTGAGCGACGAGCTGCAGCGCGCCTTCGCGCAAGACATGGTCTACCTGCGCACCGTGGGGCTGCGACCTGTCGTCGTGCACGGCGGGGGCCCGCAGATCTCGGCGATGCTCGAGAAGTTCGGCATCGCGAGCGAGTTCCGCGGCGGCTACCGGGTGACGAGCCCCGAGGCGATGGAGGTCGTGCGCATGGTGCTCACGGGCCAGATCAGCCGCTCGCTCGTGAGCCTCATCAACGAGCACGGCCCGTTCGCTGCCGCGATCTCGGGGGAGGACGCGGGGCTCTTCCGCGGCCGCCGCCGGGGCGTCGTGGTCGACGGGATCGAGGTCGACCTCGGGCTCGTCGGCGATGTCGTGGGGGTCGAGCCCGCCGCGGTGCTCGCGCAGATCGATGCGGGGCGCATCCCCGTCGTCTCGTCGATCGCGCCCGACGGCGACGCCCCCGGCCAGAGCCTCAACGTCAACGCCGACTCGGCCGCCGCGGCGCTCGCCGTGGCACTGCGCGCCGAGAAGCTCGTGATCCTCACCGACGTCGCGGGGCTCTACCGCGACTGGCCCGACACCTCCTCGCTCGTCTCGAGCATCGACGCCGACGAGCTGCGGGGGCTACTGCCGCGGCTCGAGTCGGGCATGATCCCGAAGATGGCCGCGTGCCTCGAGGCGGTCGACGGCGGTGTCGGCAAGGCGGCGATCATCGACGGCCGCGTGCCGCACTCGATCCTGCTCGAGATCTTCACGCAGGAGGGCATCGGAACGGAGGTCACAAGCGCATGATCACCGGCCCCGAAACGGATGCCGTGCGCGCGCGGTTCGCGCACGTCGCGATGCGCTCCGCCCCGGCCCCGATGGCCGTGCTCGACCACGGGCGGGGGGCTCTCGTGTGGGATGTCGACGGCCGCGAGTACCTCGACTTCCTCGCCGGCATCGCCGTCAACGCGCTCGGCCACGCGCACCCCGTCATCGTCGAGGCGCTCGCCGCGCAGGCGGGCCGGCTCGTGCACGTCAGCAACTACTTCACGACGCCGCAGGCCGTCGCCTTCGCCGAGCGGCTCGTGCGGCTCACGGGGTTCGGCGAGACCGGCCGGGTGTATCCGGCGAACTCGGGCGCCGAGGCGATCGAGGCGGCGCTCAAGCTCGCCCGACGCACGGGCCGGCCGCGCATCCTCGCCTTCGAGCAGGGCTTCCACGGCCGCACGATGGGCGCCCTCGCCCTCACGGGCAAGCCCGCGCTGCGCACGCCCTTCGAGCCCATGGTGCCGGGCGTCGAGCACCTGCCGACCGACCTCGCCGCCCTCGAGGCCGCGATGGGGCCGGATGTCGCGGCCCTCGTGCTCGAACCCGTCAAGGGCGAGGCCGGGGTCGTGCCGTTGCCGCCCGGGTTCCTCGCCGAGGCGCGGCGGCTGACGCGCGAGCACGGGGCCCTCCTGATCGTCGACGAGATCCAGACCGGTGCGGGGCGCACGGGCGACTGGTTCGCCTTCCAGCACGACCTGACCGGTGACGATCTGCCTGACGCCGTCGTCGTCGCCAAGGGCATCGGCGGGGGAGTGCCCGTCGGGGCGCTCGTCACGCGCGGCGCGGCGAGCGACCTCTTCACGCTCGGCCAGCACGGCTCGACCTTCGGCGGCAATCCCCTCGCGACGGGGGTCGCCGACGCCGTGCTCGCCGAGATCGAGCGGGCCGACCTCGTGAGCAATGCGGCGCGACGCGGCGAGCAGCTGCGGCAGGGCATCCTGGGCCTGGGCTCGCCCCTCGTCGCCGAGGTGCGCGGCCGCGGGCTGCTGCTCGGCGTCGGGCTCACCGCCCCGGTCGCCCCGCGCATCGTCGCCGAAGCGCTCGATCGCGGGCTCATCATCAACGCCGCGAACGACGAGAGCATCCGCCTCGCGCCGCCGCTCATCATCGGCGATGCTGAGATCGACCGGTTCCTGACCCTGTTCGCCGCGAGCCTCACGGCCGCCCAGCTGGAAGTCGTCTCCCCATGACCGCACACGCCCCCGCCGCCCGGCACTTCCTGCGCGACGACGACATCACTCCCGCCGAGCAGGCCGAGATTCTCGACCTCGCGGTGCGCATCAAGGCCGACCGCTGGGCGCGCACGCCGCTCGCGGGCCCGCAGACCGTCGCCGTCATCTTCGACAAGTCGTCGACCCGTACGCGCGTGAGCTTCGCGGTCGGCATTGCCGACCTCGGCGGGGTGCCGCTCATCATCTCGACGGCGAGCAGCCAGCTCGGCGGCAAGGAGACCCCGAGCGACACGGCCCGCGTGCTCGAGCGCATGGTCGCGGCGATCGTCTGGCGCACCTATGCGCAGTCCGGCCTCGAAGAGATGGCCGCGGGCACGACGGTGCCGGTCGTCAACGCCCTGAGCGACGACTTCCACCCCTGCCAGCTGCTCGCCGACCTGCTGACGATCCGCGAGCATCGCGGCGACCTCGCGGGGCTCACGGTGGCGTTCCTCGGCGACGGCGCGAGCAACATGGCGCAGTCGTACCTGCTCGCGGGCGCGACCGCGGGCATGCACGTGCGCGTCGCGGCCCCCGAGTCCTTCGCCCCGAGCGCCGCGGTGGTCGCCGACGCCGAGCGCCGCGCGGCCGAGACCGGCGGCTCGATCACCGTCACGACCGATCCGGTCGCCGCGGTGACGGGCGCCGATGTCGTCGTGACCGACACGTGGGTCTCGATGGGCAAGGAGGACGAGAAGGCCCACCGCGTCGCGACGTTCGGCGCCTACCGCGTCGACCCCGCGATGATGGCGCACGCCAAGCCTGACGCGCTCTTCCTGCACTGCCTGCCCGC
>LNFD01000360.1 GCA_001464255.1 Actinomycetales bacterium Ga0077552
CGACGGGCGTCTCGATCTCGTCGAAGCCGTGCGCACGGTACACCGAGCGGATGCGCCCGAGCACGCGCTCGCGCGCGGCCTTCTCGGCGGGGAGGATGTCGCGCATCCCCCGCGGGGGCGTCACAGGTGAGGCCATGGCCTCGATTCTGTCACGCGGTCGGCACACCGATCAGCGCGGCGATGCGGTCGCGGTAGGCGTCGACGGCGCGCTCGAAGGCTGCGGTGGCCCCGGCGTCGTCGCGCGTCACCACGAGGTCGATCTGGAAGCCGTAGAGCTGGTCGACGAGGATGCGCGCCTCGATCGCGGCCTCGGCGGGCTCGACCCCGAGCCGCTCGAGCGCCTGGGCGCCCCACTCGACCCAGCGGGCGTGCACGTCGCGACCGCCCGCGCGCAGCCCCGGATCGGTGACCTCCATGAGCGCGGCCTCGAACTCGAGGCGCAGGAGAGCTCGCGTCGACGGCACGAGGAACCCGAGCCACGAATCGCGGATCGCCGCGATGTGGGTCTCGAGCGAGGGCTCGACCGCGAGCTCGGCGTCGATGACCTGCTGCTGGCGCGCGGTGACGGCGCGGATGATCTCGATGATCAGCTCATTTCGCGTGCCGAAGTGGTAGACGAGCGTGAACGGGCTCACCCCGAGCGCGTCGGCGAGGGTGCGGAACGTCACCCCCGAGAGCGGATGCTCGCGCAAGTGCTCGACGATGGCCGCGAGCAGCTCGGGCTTGCGGTCAGGGTCGGTTCGGCGGGCCATGAAATTAAAATAACAAACGTTTGCTATTTGTACAACCGTTATGTAATATCTATCTCAGGAGCTCGACGCGCGGTCTGCTGCGCCCCGCTCGCTCCTCTCGCTCCCGGCGGTGTCGCCGGGCATGAACGTGGTCGCGCATCGGGGGATGCGCGATCCGCGCGTCGCCACGCGCTCGCCTCGTCGAGCGCGCGACGCAGGGCGCCTTCCGGCATTCGGGTTGCCGGAGGGCGCCCACCTCCCAGCCCACCCGCTCAGGCGATGCGGCTGCCCGTCGGCAGCGAGCCCGCGGGCGTGCGTGTGCGCGCGATCGCCCCGGCCATCGCCGCGGTCGCGAGCACGAGGTGGATGAGCAGCCCCACGAACCAGCTCGGCACCGTGCGCTCGAAGATCTGCTGCGGCGTCTCCTGCTGGAAGGCCGCGCCCGGGTCGCCGGAGAGCGCCGCCGCGCACTCGTCGGTCACCGAATCGAGGTCGGGTGTCAGCTGCGCACCGCGCACCCCGATCGCGAACTGACCGAACAGGTCTTGCGGGTAGCCGTTGCGATCGAAGGTCGTCGGCGCGGCATCCGCCAGCACGATGTAGGGGTTCGCGGCGAGGATGCCCCACACGTAGTCGAACCGCGGCACCGGGTAGCTGTAGGTCTCGGGCTCGAGGCACACGATCTCCTCGGGCAGGCCCGTCACGGGGTCGAACTCGCCGCCGACCGAGTAGTCGATGCCGATGTAGGTCTGCGTCTGCTGCGATTGGAAGGCCAGCCCGCCGAGCGTGAAGGCGATGAGCGTGCCGATGCTGAGCGCGGCGACGACGAGGTACGTCGTGACGACCGAAAACAGCGGGCGCGAGATGAGGCCCGAGAGCCCCACCCCGATCGCCGCGACGACGCCGAGCTCGAGCACGAGCACGCCGAGCGAGGCGGCGAGCGTGTCGCCGCGCACTCCCCCGGCGATGAGCGTGAACAGCAGCGCCGGCAGCGAGGCGGCGAGGAAGGTGAGCGCGACCGTCCAGGCGGCGAGGAACTTGCCGAGCACGATCTGGTTCGCGCTCGCGAGGGTGACCTGCGTCGTCGCGAGGGTTCCGGCATCGCGGTCGCCGTTGATGGCCGCGCCGCTGATGGCCGGGGTGACGAGCGTGCCGACGAGCAGCACGAAGAAGATGACGGTCGAGTAGATGCCCGCGCTCTGCGAGACGTCGTTGCCGAAGGCCGCGAGCGAGGCCCACAGCAGCAGCGTCACGATGCCGACGAGCACGAAGACGACGCTCACGAGCACGACCCACGCGACCGAGCGGATGCGCTGGCGCAGCTCGAGCAGCACGATCGTGCCGAGCGTGTCGAGATAGCGGCTCATCGCTCGCTCCCCTCGGTCGAGGCCGGAGCCGGATCGGCGCCCGCCGCATCGCCCCGTGCGAGGTCGAGGAAGGTGTGCTCGAGATCGCCGACCGCGGGCCCGAAGGCGCTGATCGCGACGCCCTCGCCGACGAGCCGCGCGAGCAGCTCGGCCGCCTCGCGCTCGCCGGCGACCGAGACGCTCGTGCCGAGGTGGTCGGTCGTCGTGCCGGCCAGACCGAGGCGCACGAGTGCGGCCTCGAGCTGCGCGCCGTCGATCGCGCGGATGCGCCAGTCGCGCGCCTGCGCCCGGCTGCGCTCGACGCGCTCGGCCGAGGCCGTGACGCCGTGGTCGAGGTACACCGCGGCGTCGGCCATCTCGTCGAGCTCGGCGAGCACGTGGCTCGACACGAGCACGGCGACGCCCTCGCCGGCGAGACGACGCACGAGCGTGCGCAGCTCGACGCGCGCCGCGGGGTCGAGGCCCGAGGCGGGCTCGTCGAGCAGCAGCACGCTCGGCTCGTGCACGAGCGCGCGGGCGAGGCTCAGCCGCTGCTTCTGACCGCGGCTCAGCACGCGCGTGGGCTGCTCGGCCTGCGGTTCGAGGCCGACGAGCTCGATGAGCTGCTGGGCGCGCTCGCGCGATGCCGCGGCGCTCCGCTCGTACAGCCGCCCCGTGATCTCGAGCGTGCGGCGCACGGAGATGCTGCCCCACGACCCCAGCACGTCGGGCATCCACCCCATGGCGCTGCGCACCGCCCGCGGATCGGCGACGGGGTCGTGACCGGCGATGCGGATGCTGCCCGCATCGGGCCGCAGCAGCGTCGCGAGCATGAGCAGCAGGGTCGTCTTGCCCGAGCCGTTGGGGCCGATGAGGGCCGTCACCGATCCGGCGTGCACCTCGAAGCTCGCGTCGCGCACCGCGTGCACCTCGCCGAACGACCGGGAGACTCCCTCGACCACGATTACTGCCGCAGCGTTCATGAGGGTCAGTCAATCACTGCAGGCGGGTCGCCGGGGGAACCTCCCGGCGATTCGGCGAGCCGGATGCCCGACTCGAGCTCGGCGAGCGCCGACCGAAGCGCGCGCTCGGCCTCGAGGCCCTGCGCACGCCCGGCCGCGACGAGCGCGAGCAGCCGCCGCCCGAGCTCGGCCTCGTCGGTCGGTGCGGGGTCGGCCGGTGCGACCGCCACCCCCAGCCCCTCGGCCTTGCCGAGCAGCTTCTCGGCGCGCAGGAGCGCCGAGAGCGAGGCGGGCACCCCGTCGAGCACCGAGGTGCGCGCGGGCTTCTCCTGCCGCTTCCAGATCTCCCAGTTCGCCGCGACCTCGTCGGCCGTGTCGGCCGTGACATCGCCGAAGACGTGCGGGTGGCGGCCGACCATCTTCGCCGTCGACCGCGCGGCGACATCCTCGATCGTGAAGGGGTGCTCCGAGCGCGCCGCCGCGATGTCGGCGTGGAACAGCACCTGGTAGAGCACGTCGCCCAGCTCTTCAAGCACGTCGTCGGGGGTGCCGTGCTCGATCGCCTCGATGAGCTCGTGCGCCTCCTCGACGAGGTAGCGCGTGAGGCTCTCGTGCGTCTGCTCGGCATCCCACGCGCAGCCGCCCGGCGCACGCAGGTGCGCGAGCACGGCGATCAGCTGGTCGAGGTTCGGGTGCGGCTGCGCGATCGGCAGCTCGACGGGCGGCGCGGGCTCGGTCATGCCTCCATCATGGCCCGCCGGGCGGGCCGATCGTCGGGCATCGCCGTCGCGAGCACGGCCGTGAGGGCTGCGCAGATCAGCGCCCCGACGAAGACTGCCTGCGCGGCCGGGATGATCGCGACCGGGTCGACGGCGGCGCCGGCGCCTTCGCCGAGCACACCCCCGCCGCCCGAGGCGCGGTAGATGGTGTTGGCGACGGCGCCGAAGATCGCGACCGCGACGGCCTGCCCCACGGCGCGGGCGAAGAGGTTGGTGCCCGTTACGACGCCGCGCTCGTTCCACTCGACGCTCGCCTGGGCGGCGATGAGCGACGGCGTGGCGACGAGTCCGAGCCCGAGGCCGGTGATGAAGCAGGCGATCGCCGAGATCGCGACCGAAGGCGTCGTGGCGAAGGCCGCGAGCAGCCCCGTGCCGGCGAGCACGAGCACCATGCCGATGAGCACGGTCGTGCGGAACCCGAGCGTCAGGTAGAACCGCCCCGACGGCGCCGCCGAGATGGGCCAGCCGATCGTGAGCGCCGCGAGCGCGAGGCCCGCGACGAGCGGTGAGACCCCGAGCGCGGCCTCGAGCGTCACGGGCACGTACGAGGCGAGCCCGATGAGGATGGCGCCGACGCCGACCGAGACGAGCGTCGTCGTGAGCAGCAGGCGGCGCGAGAACACCCAGCCGGGCAGGATGGGCTCGGCCGCGCGGCGCTCGACCGCGACGAAGGCCACGAGCAGCAGGCCGCCGAGCCCGAAGGCCACGGCGCTCTGCCACGAGGCCCACGGCCACGACACCCCGCCCTGCAGCACGCCGACGAGCAGCAGCCCGAGCGAGCCCGTGAGCAGCAGCGCGCCGAGCACGTCGACGCGGTGCGGGCGGTGCTCCACGGTCTCGTGCAGCGAGCGGATGAGCATCCACGCCGCCAGCAGGCACAGGGGGATGTTGATGAAGAAGATCCAGCGCCACGCGTCGAGCTCGGCGAAGAGGCCGCCGAGCGTCGGGCCGATGACGGCCGAGGCGGCCCAGACGCTCGCGATGTAGCCCTGCACCTTCGCGCGCTCCTCGACCGAGTAGATGTCGCCCGCGATCGTGATGGCCATGGGGCCGATCGCGCCGGCGCCGATGCCCTGCACGGCGCGGAAGGCGATGAGGGCGGGCATGCTCCAGGCGAGGCCGCACAGGATCGAGCCGATGAGGAAGAGCCCGATGCCGATGAGGATGATCGGCTTGCGGCCCACCATGTCGCTGAACTTCGCGAACAGCGGCGTCGACACGGCCTGCGCGAGAAGGTAGATCGAGAACAGCCACGGGAACAGCTCGAACGAGCCCAGCTCTTCGACGAGCGTCGGCACGGCCGTCGCGAGGATGGTCGCGTCGATCGCGACGAGGCCCGTCGTGACCATGATCGCGAGCAGGATGGGGCCGCGCTCGGAGCGCAGGCCGACGGCGGCTGTCGTGGTCACGTCTGCGACGATAACCCCATGCTCCCGGAACTCGGCTGGATGCCGCGCCTCGCCGCGGGCCTGCTCGCGCTCGGGCTGCTCGCGCTCTTCGTCGCGCGCGCCATCCGGAAGGATCGCCGCGAGTACGCGCGATTCCGGCGCTACCGCTCGACCGCGCGCCGCCAGGCGATGATGCGGCGCTGGCTCATCGAGTCGGCGGTGCTCTTCGGTGGATCCTCTGTGATCGTGCTGCTGCTGACATGGCCGCTCGTCGGCCCGCTGCTCGCGGCAACCCAGGCCCTGCCGCCGATCGCCTGGCTGCGGGATGCCCTCGCCGGCGGCCTCGGCATCGCGCTGCTGATCGGCGCGGGGCTCGGGGTCGCCCTGCTCACGCTCGTCGGCGCGCGCAGCGCCCGCCGCGAGGGCGGCATCGTCATGGTCGGCGACATCGCCGCGCTGCTGCCGCGCAACCGGCCCGAGCTGCGCTGGGGCGCGGCGCTCTCGGTCAACGCGGGGGTCGTCGAGGAGGCGCTGTTCCGGCTCGCGCTGCCGGCCCTGCTCGTCGTCGTGACGGGCGAGCCCGTCAGCGCCTTCCTGCTCGCGGCGCTCGTGTTCGGCGCCCTGCACGCCTACCAGGGCTGGGTGGGGGTGCTCGCGACGGGCGTCGTCGGCCTGCTGTTCACCGCGCTCTACGTCGTGAGCGGCAGCATCGGCCTCGCCATGCTCGTGCACGCGCTGTTTGACCTGCGCACGCTCGTCGTCATCCCCGTGACGGTGTACCGCGTGCACGAGGTGCCCGGCACGGTGCTCTTCCCGAAGCCGCTCAGGGCGAGCATCCCTGACCAGACTTGACCAGACCTGACCAGACCTCTACCCTGCCGTCATGGTGATGGTGAATATCTACGAGGCGAAGACCGACTTCTCGAAGCTCGTCGCGCGCGCCGAAGCCGGCGAGCGCATCACGATCGCGCGCAACGGCCGGCCGGTCGCCGAGCTGGGCCCGGCCGGCGGCATCACGGTGAAACGCGAGCCCGGTGTGCTCGCCGGGAAGGTCTGGATGGCCGACGACTTCGACGACTTCACCGAGCAGGACGAGCGCGACTGGTACGGCGAGTGAGGGCACTGCTCGACACGAACGCACTGCTGTGGTGGCTGAAAGAGCCCGACCGCCTCAGCCGCGAACAGTACGACACGATCGCCGACGATCGGCACGACATCGCCGTCTCGGCGATCAGTGTCGCCGAGATCGCGATCAAGACCTCGATCGGCAAGCTGACCGGCATCGACGGCATCACCGAGTGGATCGCTCGTCAAGGATTCCGCGAGCTGCCCCTTGCGAACCGGCACGCGATCGTGCTCGCCGACCTGCCCCTCCACCATCGCGACCCCTTCGACCGGATGCTCGTCGCCCAGTGCATCGCCGACGACCTCGTGCTTCTGACCGGCGACCGGCGGTTGACCGCCTACCCGATCACCACGATCACGTGACGGCGGCTTGCTCGGTGGCGTAGAGGTTCGTCAGCACCTGGCCGACCCAGGCCACGAGGTCGTCATCGCTCGCGCCGTTCGGCAACGGCACGGTCGCCACACGCTGCTGGCCGAACCACTTCGAGCCGGGGTACATGCGCTGCAGGCGCAGCTGCCGCGAGTCGGGCAGGTCGAGGCCGACGAGCCGAAGATTCGTGCCCATGACGACGACGTCGCTCAATCCCAGCTTCTGGGCCTGGCGGCGCAGGCGCGAGACACCGAGCAGCGTGAGCACCGACGCGGGCGGGTCGCCGTAGCGGTCGGCGAGCTCGTCGAGCACGGCATCCAGTGCGGTGTCGTCGGAGGCCGGGGCGGTCGCCGTCGAGAGCTTCTGGTAGGCCTCGAGGCGCAGGCGCTCGCTCTCGATGAAGTCCTCAGGAATATGCGCGTCGACGGGTAGCTCGAGCCGCAGCTCGGTCTGCTCTTCGGCCGCGTCGCCGCGGAAGACGCTCACCGCCTCGCCGATCATGCGCAGGTACAGGTCGAAGCCGACTCCCGCGATGTGCCCGGCCTGCTCGGCGCCGAGCAGGTTGCCCGCGCCGCGGATCTCCAGGTCTTTCAGCGCGATCTGCATGCCGCCGCCGAGGTCGCTGTTGGCGGCGATCGTCTGCAGGCGGTCGTGCGCCGTCTCGGTGAGCGGCTTCGACTCGTCGTAGAGGAAGTACGCGTAGGCGCGCTCGCGGCCTCGACCGACCCGCCCGCGCAGCTGGTGCAGCTGGCTGAGCCCGTACTTGTCGGCGCGGTCGATGATGAGCGTGTTTGCGTTGGCGACGTCGAGGCCTGTCTCGATGATCGTCGTCGAGACGAGCACGTCGAACTTGCGCTCCCAGAAGTCGACCATGACCTGCTCGAGCAGCGACTCGCTCATCTGGCCGTGGGCGACGGCGATGCGCGCATCCGGAACCAGCTCGGCCAGGTGGCTCGCGACGCGCTGGATGCTCGACACGCGGTTGTGCACGTAGAACACCTGCCCCTCGCGCAGCATCTCGCGGTGGATCGCCGCGGCGACCTGCTTGTCGCTGTACTGCCCGACGAAGGTCAGGATCGGGTGGCGGTCCTCCGGCGGGGTCGCGAGCGTCGACATCTCGCGGATGCCCGTCACGGCCATCTCGAGCGTGCGGGGAATCGGCGTGGCCGACATCGCAAGCACATCGACATTGGTCTTGAGCTTCTTGAGGGCGTCCTTGTGCTCGACGCCGAAGCGCTGCTCTTCATCGATGATCACGAGCCCGAGGTCTTTGAACTGGATGCCCTGGCTCAGGATGCGGTGCGTGCCGATGACGACGTCGACCGTTCCGCGCGCGAGCCCCTCGATCGTGTCTTTCGCCTCGCTGTCGCTCTGGAACCGGCTGAGCGCGCGCAGGTGCACGGGGAAGCCCGCGAAGCGCTCGGCGAAGGTCTCGAGGTGCTGCTTCACCAGCAGGGTCGTCGGCACGATCATCGCCACCTGCTTGCCGCCCTGCACGGCCTTGAACGCGGCGCGCACGGCGACCTCGGTCTTGCCGTAGCCGACGTCGCCCGCGAGCAGGCGGTCCATCGGGATGGGCGACTCCATGTCGCGCTTGACCTCGTCGATCGTCGTCAACTGGTCGGGCGTCTCGACGAAGGGGAAGGCCTCTTCGAGCTCGCGCTGCCACGGGGTGTCGGGCGGGAAGGCGAAGCCGCGGCTCGACATGCGCGCCGAGTAGAGCTTGACGAGCTCGACGGCGATGTCGCGCACCGCACGGCGCGCCTTGCCCTTCGCGGCCGCCCAGTCGCTGCCGCCCATCTTGCTCAAGGTCGGGGCCTCGCCGCCGACGTAGCGGCTCAGCAGGTCGAGCTGGTCGGTCGGCACGTAGAGCTTGTCGCCGGGGTAGCCGCGCTTGCTCGGCGCGTACTCGATCAGCAGGAATTCGCGCTGGCTCTTCACGGCGTTGCGGCCGCCCGTGCTCACCTCGCGCTGCACGAGCTCGAGGAACCTGCCGATGCCGTGCGTCGCGTGCACGACGTAGTCGCCCGCCTTCAGTTGCAGCGGGTCGACGACGTTGGTGCGGCGGCTCGCGAGCTTCTTCGGCTGGCGCGAGTCGTAGCCGACCGCGCGGCCGTAGAACTCGGTCTCGCTCAGCAGACCGAGCTTCAGCTCGGGCAGCTCGAAGCCGTGCTCGACCTGCGCCTGCACGAGGTAGGCGACGCCGGGTTCCAGGCCATCCGGCAGCTCGTCGACGATGCGCGCCGCGACCTCCTGCTCGCCGAGCACATCGGCCGCGCGCTCGACGAGGCCATGGCCGGCGGCGCACACGATCATCGTCCAGCCCGCGCGCACGCGGTCGACGACATGGTCGACGGCGCCATCGCTGCGGCCCGAGAAGCCGGGGGGCTCGACTGCGTCGATGCGCACGACCTCGGGGTCGTCGGCGTCGAACGCGCTGATCGTGAACCAGTCGCGCGCGCCCGCGGCCTCGCGCAGGCCCGTGACGGTGACGAAGTCGCCGCCGTCGAGGTCGATCGGGGCCTCGGCCCCGACGGTCGCGGCGTGCCAGGCGGCGGTGAGGAACTCGCGGTTGGTCTCGAGCAGGCTCACGGCGCGGCTCGCGACGCGCTCGGGGCTCAGCACGGCGATGGCCGCGCGCGCGGGCAGGTAGTGGGTGAGCGGCACGAGCCGGTCGACGAGCGCGGGCGCGAGGCTCTCCATGCCCTCGACGGGGATTCCCTCGCCGATCTTCGCGAGCAGCTGCGCGAGGCTCGGGAACTCGTGCTCCATCTCGCGAGCGCGCTGGCGCACGGCCGGGGTCAGCAGCAGCTCGCGGGTCGGCGGCAGCTCGACGACGTCGATCTCCGTCGGGAGCGAGCGCTGGTCGGCGACCGAGAACTCGCGCAGCTGCTCGACCTCATCGCCGAAGAACTCGACGCGCACGGGATGCTCGGCGACGGCCGCGAACACGTCGAGGATTCCGCCGCGCACCGCGAACTCGCCGCGCCGCGTGACCATGTCGACGCGGCTGTACGCGAGGTCGATGAGCCGCGCGGTGACCTGCGCGAGGTCGTAGCCGCGACCTGCGCGGCGCAGCACGACGGGCTCCACCTCGGTGAGGCCGGGGGCGAGCGGCTGCAGCGCCGCGCGCACCGAGGCCACGACGATGAGGTCGCCCTCGGGTGCCGCCTCCCAGTCGCGCAGGGCCCGCAGCGTGCGGATGCGCCGGCCGACGGTCTCGGCGCTCGGGCTCAGGC
>LNFD01000361.1 GCA_001464255.1 Actinomycetales bacterium Ga0077552
ACCGAGCCCTACCAGGTGTCCGAGCTCCAAGCCGCGCACGACGGCGAGCACGAGCTGTTCTTCGACGCCGTCGCGATGCGCGAGCAGATCGCCTCGCCCACCTATGAGGGCGGGCTGTGGTCGCTGCGGGATACGGCGCTCGTGCATCCCGGCAAGCTCGCGATCGCCCTCATGCGCGCGTGCCTCGATGAGGGCGTCGAGATCTTCGAGTCGAGCCCCGTCAGCGACCTCAGTGCCGAGCGCGACGCCGTCACGCTGAGCGTGCGCGGCGGCGGCACCGTGCGTGCGGCGCGCGTGGCGCTCGCGACCAACGCCTTCCCCTACCTGCTCAAGCGCTACCGCCTGCACACGGTGCCGGTCTACGACTACGTGCTCATGACCGAACCGCTGACGGATGCCCAGCTCGCGTCGATCGGCTGGCACGGTCGGCAGGGCGTGGCCGACAGCGCCAACCAGTTCCACTACTACCGCCTCAGTGCCGACAACCGCATCCTGTGGGGTGGATACGACGCGATCTACCACTTCGGCGGGCGCATCCGGCCCGAGTACGACGACCGCCGCGAGTCGTTCGAGACTCTTGCGAGCCACTTCTTCACGACCTTCCCGCAGCTCGAGGGTGTGCGGTTCAGCCACCGCTGGGCCGGCGTCATCGACACGTGCAGCCGCTTCTGCGCCTTCCACGCCACCGCCCACCAGGGGCGCGTCGCCTACTCGGCGGGCTTCACGGGTCTGGGGGTCGCGGCGACGCGCTTCGCCGCGAACGTCATGCTCGACCAGCTCGCGGGCCTCGAGACCGAGCGCACCTCGCTCGATCTGGTGCGCAGCATGCCGCTGCCCTTCCCGCCCGAGCCGGCCACCTACCCGGCCGTGCAGTCGGTGCGCTGGGCGCTCGATCGCGCCGATCACAATTCGGGCACGAGAAATGCGTTCTTGCGCACGCTCGACGCGGTGGGTCTAGGGTTCGATTCGTGAGCCTTCCCCTCGACGCCGCCACCGTGCTGCAGGCCCTCGAGCTCGAACTCGAGCACGAGCCCGTCGACCCCGACCAGGTGGTCGACGGCGACCCGACGACCGGCATCGCCGCGCTCGCCGAGCTCGACGACTGGGAGGTCGGTGTGTGGGAGATCACACCCGGCACAGTCACCGACGTCGAGGTCGACGAGGTCTTCATCGTGCTGCGCGGGCACGCCATCCTGCGCCGCGGTGACGGCACCGAGGTCGAGCTGCACCCCGGCTCGGTCGGCCGCCTCGAGGATGGCGAAGAGACCGAGTGGCGCGTGCTCGAGACCCTGCGCAAGATCTATATCGCGTAGGGTGCCGAGCACCGCGCCCGACTAGAAGGTGCTGTCGCCCCGGATCACCACGTCGCTGCCGCCGTCGACGAACACGATCTGCCCGCACAGGTGCGAGTTCTCGACGCTCGTGAGGTAGCCGATCAGGTTCGCGACGACGGCGGGCTCGGCGATGCCGTTGAGCGGCATCGGAACCATGTCGAGAATCGCCTTCGTCGACTCCTCGGTCGCCGTGTACGCGTCGGTCATGGGCGTGCGGATGATGCCCGGCGCCACCGCGTTGAGGGGGATGCTCGCACCGGCCCACTCGGGCGTCGCGGCGTTGCGGCGTATCCAGCGCACGAGCGCGCGCTTCGTCGAACCGTAGATCAGCCCGCCCTGCCCGGCATCGAGCAGCTCCTGCGCACGGTGCAGCGCGGCCGGCTCGTCGTGCGCGAGGCACGCGTCGACGAGCTCGTCGTCGACCGGGAAGAGCGAGGCCATGGATGCCGTGGCGACCGCGCGCGGAGCATCCGACCCCGACAGCAGCGGTCGAAGAGCC
>LNFD01000362.1 GCA_001464255.1 Actinomycetales bacterium Ga0077552
GACCGCGTCGATGCGGCCGCCGCTGAGCTCGGTGACGTGGCTCACGAGCGCGGCGCGGCCCTCGTGCGTGGTCAGGTCGGCCGTGATGTCGGCGTCGTGCAGATCGACCCCGATGACGCGGTGGCCCTGGCCGGCGAGCAGCGCGGCGGTGGCGGCTCCGATGCCGCTCGCCGCGCCGGTGATGACGTAGGTGCGAGTCATGATGACTCCTTCCGATCGGTGGTGCTGTCAGCGTGGCACTGAGGCTCTCTCGACGACAGGGGCGAACGTCCCGCGCTCGTAGAATCGAGCCATGCGCATCCACGTGGCGACCGATCACGCCGGCCTCGAGTTCAGCCAGACGGTGCGCGAGCACGTCGCCGCCCAGGGTCACGAGGTGCACGACCACGGGCCGCAGCACTACGACGCTCTCGACGACTACCCGAGCTTCTGCATCAATGCCGCCCGCGCCGTCGCGCGCGACCAGGCGGCGGGCGTCGCGGCGCTCGGCATCGTCTTCGGCGGGTCGGGCAACGGCGAGCAGATCGCGGCCAACAAGGTGCAGGGCATCCGTGCCGCCCTCGTCTGGAGCGAGGCGACCGCCCAGCTCGCCCGTGAGCATAACGACGCCAACGTGATCGCTATCGGCGCCCGCCAGCACTCGGTCGACGAGGCGCTGCGGTTCATCGACCTCTTCATCGGCACGCCGTTCCCGGGCGAGGAGCGCCACGCGCGCCGCATCGCCCAGCTCGCCGAGTACGAGACCACCGGCGCGATCGCCGGGCACGAGATCGTCTAGCGGTGCCCGAAGGCCACTCCGTCCACCGCATCGCGCGGCAGTTCGCGCGGCACTTCGTCGGCGAGCCCGTGCGCGTCAGTTCGCCGCAGGGCCGCTTCGCCGACGGCGCGGCGCTCATCGACGGCCGCACCATGACCGACTCGAAGGCCGTCGGCAAGCAGATGTTCCTCGAGTTCGACGCCGCGCTGTGGCTGCGCGTGCACCTCGGCATCTACGGGGCCTGGGACTTCAGCGGCGCGGTCGCGCAGGACGCCACGCAGCGCTCGGCGCGCGGCCGCATGGGCCAGACCAACATGACCGGCACCGACCCCGATGAGGCGCCGGATGCTCGCACGACGGTCGTCGGCGAGCACGAGGCATCCCTCTCCTCCATCGGGGCTCCCCGCCGCACACGCTTGCGCATGGCCGAGGCCGAGAAGGAGAGCGTCATCGATGATGCGGCGCTCGCCGCCTTCCCGCCCGAGCCCGTCGGCCAGGTGCGCGTGCGCCTGCTGACCGAGCGGGCCGTCGCCGACCTGCGCGGGCCGACCGCGTGCGAGGTGCTCGATGCGCAGGGGGTGCAGCGCGTCATCGACGCGCTCGGCCCCGACCCGCTCGTCGACGACGCCGACGCGGGGGAGGAGCGCATGCTCGCGCGCATCCGGGGCCGCCGGGTTCCCATCGGCCTGCTGCTCATGGACCAGTCGGTCGTGAGCGGCATCGGCAACGTCTACCGCGCCGAGATGCTGTTCCGCGCGCGTCTCGACCCGCACGTCTCGGGGGCCGCGTTGCCCGACGATGTCATCCGCGACCTGTGGCGCGACTGGCGCTACCTGCTCGCCGTCGGGGTCGAGACGGGCCAGATGCTGACGATGGACGGCCTCGACGAGGATGCCCAGCGCGCCGCCCTGCGCAACCGCGCCGACCGCCACTGGGTCTACAAGCGCGAGGGACAGCCGTGCCGCATCTGCCGCACGCCGATCGCCCTCGAGATCGCGGCGGGCCGCAAGCTCTACTGGTGCCCGAGCTGCCAGGCGGGGGTCTGATGCGCCACACGCCGCACTACCTGATGACCGACCCCGACGAGGTGCGCCGGCTGATTCGCGAGAACCCGTGGATGACGATCGTGTCGAGCCCGCCCGGCAGCGGCATCGTCGCCTCGCACTACGCCTTCCTGCTCGACGAGCAGGCCTCGACGGGCGACGAGATCGTGCTCATCGGGCACGTCGGCCGGCCCGACGAGCAGGCGCACGAGCTGGGGCAGCACGAGGTGCTGCTCATCGTGCAGGGCGCCCACGGCTACATCTCGCCGAGCTGGTACGAGCCGGGCGACATCATCCCCACCTGGAACCACGTCACCGCGCACCTCTGGGGCACGCCCGAGATCCTCAGCGACGAGGAGAACCTCGAGGCGCTCTCCGCACTCACCGACCACTTCGAACGCCACGTCGTCAACCCCCGCGGGCTGCACCTCGACCCGGAGTATTCTCGACGTGTCGCCCGCGGCACGGTCGGCGTGCGCGTGCGGGTGACGCGGGTCGACGCCCGCGCGAAGCTCAGCCAGAACAAGCCCGTCGAGGTCGTCGAGCGCATCATCGGCGCGCTCGAGGGCGACGGGCCGTACAGCCACCCGGGCCTCGCCCGCGAGATGAGGAGACACCATGACGCGCGCGATTCGTAACGCGCGACCGCTCGGCGGCCACGACCCGATCGACCTCCTCATCGATGATGGGGTGATCGTCGGAATCCTGCCGGCCGGCATCGAGACCGCGGGGCCCGACGACATCGACCTCGAGGGCCGCTTCATCATGCCGGGGCTGTGGGACGAGCACGTGCACCTCACCCAGTGGGCCCAGCACCGCCGCCGCATCGACCTCGCGCCGGCGGAGAGCGCGGCCGAAGCCGCCGCGATCGTGCGCTCGGCCCTTGCGCGCGGCGAGGCGCGCGACGCGGTCGTCGTCGGCGTCGGCTTCCGCGACGGCCTGTGGCCGGATGCGCCCACCGCCGCCCTGCTCGACACCGTCGCGCCCGACCGCCCCATCGTTCTCATCAGCGCCGACGTGCACTGCGTCTGGCTCAACAGCGCCGCCCTCGTGCACTTCGGCGTCGACACCACCTCGGGCGCCGACGGCGACGGCGTGCTGCGAGAGGACGCGGCGTTCGCCATCACGGCCCGGCTCGACAGCGCCCCCGACGACGAGCTCGACACCTGGGTCGCCGAAGCCGCGGCCCAGGCGGCCGCGCGTGGCGTGGTCGGCGTGGTCGACCTCGAGATGCGCTGGAACCGCGACGACTGGGCGCGGCGCGTCGCCGCGGGCTTCGACGCCCTGCGCGTCGAGTTCGGCGTCTACCCGCAGCACCTCGACCGCGCGATCGAGCTCGGCCTGCGCTCGGGCCAGCCGCTCGCCGGCACCGTGAGCGTCGGCCCCCTCAAGGTCATCACCGACGGCTCGCTCAACACCCGAACCGCCTACTGCTGCGACCCGTATCCGGATGCTCCCGCCGAGGCCTACGGCCGCCTCAACGTGCCCCCCTGCGAGCTGCACCCGTTGCTCGCCCGCGGCAGCGAGGCCGGCTTCGAGCTCGCCGTGCACGCGATCGGCGACGGTGCCAACCGACTGGCCCTCGACGTGTTCGCCAAGCTCGGCCGCGGCGGGCGCATCGAGCACGCGCAGCTCGTGCACGACGGCGACTTCGCCCGTTTCGCTGCGCTCGGCGTGACGGCGAGCGTGCAGCCCGAGCACGCGGTCGACGACCGCGACGTGGCCGAGCGCTACTGGCCGGGCCGCACGCGCCGGGCGTTCGCGCTGCGCTCGTTCCTCGACGCCGGCGCGCGCATCGTGCTCGGCTCCGACGCGCCGGTCGCGCCGCTCGACCCGTGGGTCGCGATCGCAGCGGCGACGAGCCGCACGCGCGACGGTCGCCCGGCCTTCCACGCCGAGCAGTCGATCACGGTCGTCGAAGCGCTCGCGGCCTCGACCCGCACCCTCGTGGCGGTCGGCGAGACCGCCGACCTCGTCGCGCTCGACGTCGACCCGCTCGCGGTCGACCCCGAGGCGCTGCGCACGATGCCGGTCGCGCTCACGATGCTCGGCGGTCGGGTAACCCACGCCGACGCGGCCCTGCGCGCGCGGGCGGCGCTCGAGGTCTAGCCCGGCGCTACCCGCGCGGAATCCCGGGCTCTCGAACGGTGCCGCCCGCGGGCGGTCAGGCCGCGATGTGCGTGATCGCGATCGCGAGGTCCTGGCTCACGGGGTCGATCTCGTCGAGACCGTCGATGGCCGCGCGCAGCGTGACGAGCACCGCGTCGATGCCGGCGATGACCTGGGCGACGAGCGCATCCGTCGAGTGGAAGCCCTCGCTCACGGCGGGGACCGTCGTCGCGGCGCCGATCGTCGCGACGCGCGCGTCGAGCGGCTGGCCGAGCGTGACGATGCGCTCGGCGGCGAGGTCGCTGAACTCGCGGGCGTGGTCGACGAGGGCGTCGAGCAGCTCGTGCACGGGCATGAAGTTGACGCCGCGCACGTGCCAGTGGGCCTGCTTGCCCTCGACAGCGAGGGCCATGAGGTCGATGACTACGGGCTTGAGGTACGTCGC
>LNFD01000363.1 GCA_001464255.1 Actinomycetales bacterium Ga0077552
CGCGGCCGCGGCCGGCTCGCTCGAGAGCGGGTTGGTGAGATCGCCGCTCACGCGGTCGAGCAGCGCGTGCAGCATGCCGACGGCGTCGTCGACGATCTCGGTCGAGCGCTTCTCGGTGCCGTGCAGCAGCCAGCGCGCGAGCTCCAGCTCGGCCGCGAACACCGCCCGGCGGCCCACCTGCCGATCGTGGATGCCGCGAGCCTGGTGGTACGCGTCGAAGGCGGTCTCGGGCACGGCCGGGTCGCTCGAGCCGAGCATCCAGAACAGATCGCGTGCGGGGTCGCCCACCTGCAGGCGCGCCCAGCCGAGCAGACCCGTCACCGAGTCGCCGACGACGAGGAAGCTCGAGGCACTGAGCGAGCCGTTGATGACGGTGGGGGTGAACTGCCAGAGCGACGAGTCCTCCGCCGCACCCTCCCAGCGCCGCAGCAGCGCCGCGGGCACGAGGCCCGTGGCTGCGGCGCGGTCGAGCGTCGTCACGGCCTCGCGCATGACGTCGATCGCCCTCAGCTGCGGCAGGCCCACGTCGGCGACGACGCTCGTCGGCAGGGCGTGGATGGCCGCGACAGCCTGGCCGATCGAGGCGGCGATGCCGGGCGTGATGCCCGCGAGCGCGAGGGGAGCGCCGTCGACGAACTCCGAGACGATCGCGCGCGTGCCGTCGACGGGAGCCTGTCCGAGCATGCGCGGCACCCCGAACGGCAGTCGCGCTCGCACGCCGTCGCTCAGCGCGCGCACCGCGACGAGATCGGCCGACTGCTCGCTCTCGGCGGCGGCCGTGCGCGGCACGCGGATGACGAGCGTGCGCCCGTCGCGCGTGCTCAGCAGGGCCGAGTCGACCTCGCCGCCCGTGCCCCCGATCGCGGCCGCCTGCGTCACGTCGAGACCGGCGACGGCCGAGGTGGCGAGCGCGGCTAGAGTGAGAGGCGATCGGCGGGACATACCGACAGGGTAGGTCGCACCGGCCCGCCGGGGGGCCGCGCCACGCGCCGGGGCGCAGTCTTGGCTCGGCCGCCGCGGCCGCGCGGCGCACCGCCGCCCACCACCGCCGCGCTGTCCACCACCGCAGAGAGGTCGTCGATGCTCCGCTCGCTCACCCAGAGCCTGCCGCTCTCGCGCTACCGCATCGACCGCGACCACGCCGCACGCGAGCGGCCCCAGCTCTTCGACGAGCTCGCGGCCGACCCCGAGGCGCGCATCATCGCGCTGTGGCGCGGCGAGGTGCTGCTGGCCGATCCCGCTGCCCCGGATGCGGCCACCGCCCCCGCCCTCGCGCTGCTGCCGTGGGCCTCGGCCCCGGCCGACGCGCTGCGCGTCTACCTCGGCCGCACGCTCGAGGCCGAGGGCGGCGTGCCCGCGGGCGCCGCCATCACCGCCATCGTGCTCGACGACACGAGCGGCCCCGCGCTCGAGCCCGACGTCACCCGGTGGGGTTCGCCGCGCACCCTCGGGCATCGCTTCGGCGATCGCGATGCCGGTCTCGCGATCGAGGCCCTCGGCATGGCCAACTGGCACGCGACGCACCTGTTCTCGCCGCGCACCGGCAACCCGACGGTCGCGGCCAAGGCGGGCTGGGTGCGCGTCGACACCGAGACGGGTGCCGAGCTCTTCCCCCGCACCGACGCCGCCATCATCGTCGGCATCACCGACGCCGACGACCGCATCGTGCTCGGCAGCAACGCGCTGTGGGAGTCGAACCGTTTCTCGCTGCTCGCGGGCTTCGTCGAGCCCGGCGAGTCGCTCGAGGCGGCCGTGGTGCGCGAGGTGTTCGAGGAGGCGGGGCTGCGCGTCATCGACCCGCAGTACGTCGGCTCGCAGCCGTGGCCCTTCCCGGCATCGCTCATGCTCGGCTTCCGCGCCCGGCTCGACCCCGCGCACGCGAACGACCTGCGCCCCGACGGCACCGAGATCCTCGACCTGCGGTGGTTCAGCCGCGACGAGCTCGCGGCGAGCCTCGGCGAGATCCTGCTGCCCGGCCGCACCTCGATCGCCCGCGCCATCATCGAAGACTGGTACGGCTCGCCGCTGGACGCCCCGTGACGACCGAGTCGGCCGTCAGCCCCGACCGCCTGCTCGCCGCCCTCGACGACCACCAGCGGCAGGTCGCCGAGGCGCTGCTGGGGCCCGTCTGCGTGCTCGCGGGGGCGGGCACGGGCAAGACCCGCGCCATCACGCACCGCATCGCCTACGGCGTCGCGACGGGCGCCTACGACCCGCAGCGCGTCATGGCCCTCACCTTCACGACCCGCGCGGCGGGCGAGCTGCTCGGCCGGCTGCGCGCGCTCGGCGCCGAGGGCGTCGCGGCGCGCACCTTCCACTCGGCGGCGCTGCGGCAGCTGCACTACTTCTGGCCGACCGTGGTCGGCGGCACGCCGCCGCGCGTGCTCGAGGGCAAGGGCCCGCTGCTCGGGCAGGCCGCGAGCGCCCTCAAGCTCGGTCTCGACACCGCGGGCCTGCGGGATGCCGCTGCCGAGATCGAGTGGCGCAAGGTCAGCCGGCTCTCGATCGAGCAGTACGCGCGCGCGGCGCGCACTCGCACGCTGCCCTCGCGCCTGAGCGTCGACGCGATGGTGGCGCTGCAGCAGGCCTACGAGCGCATCAAGGACGAGCGCAAGCAGATCGACTTCGAAGACGTGCTGCTCGCGACCGCGGGCATGATCGAGAACGAGCCGCGCGTGGCCGACCAGGTGCGCGCGCAGTACCGCTTCTTCGTCGTCGACGAGTACCAAGACGTCTCGCCGCTGCAGCACGACCTGCTGACGCTGTGGCTCGGCGGCCGGCGCGAGCTCTGCGTCGTCGGCGACGCCTCGCAGACGATCTACTCGTTCGCGGGCGCGACGAGCGACTACCTCGTGCGGTTCGGCAGCGAGTACCCCGAGGCGCGCGTCGTGCGGCTGGAAGACAACTACCGCTCGACGACCGCGATCGTCACGCTCGCCAACCGCCTCATGCGCGGGCGGCCGGGGGCCCTCACGCTGCACGCCGCGAGCGAGGGGAGCGACCGGGGGGCGACCCCCTCGGTCACGAAGCATGTCGACGACGCCGCCGAAGCGGCATCCATCGCCCAGTCGATCGCGCGCCGCATCGCCGATGGCACGCCGCCCGAATCGATCGCCGTGCTCTACCGCATCAACACGCAGTCGATCGCGCTCGAGTCGGCGCTCAGCCGCTTCGGCGTGCCCGTGCAGTCGCGCGCCGACAGCCGCTTCTTCGACCAGGTCGAGGTGAAGCAGGCGATCATGCTGCTGCGCGGCGCCTCGATCTCGATCACCGACGAGCCGCTGTTCAAGAGCGTGAGCGACGTGCTGCGCGGGCTCGGCTGGCGGCAGGACCCGCCCGAGGGGGGCGGCGCCGAGCGGGCGAAGTGGGAGAGCATGAACGCCCTGCTGGGCCTCGCCGAGGAGTCGCCCGCGGGCACGACCCTCGCCGACTTCGTGCGCGAGCTGCAGCGGCGCCAGCAGCAGCAGCACGCGCCGACCCGCTCGGCCGTGACGCTCTCGACGCTGCACGCCGCGAAGGGCCTCGAGTGGGAGTGCGTCTACATCGCGGGCCTCAGCGAGGGCCTCGTGCCGATCACCTTCGCGCAGGGGCTCGAGGCGATCGACGAGGAGCGCCGGCTGTTCTACGTCGGCATCACGCGAGCGCGAAAGGTGCTCGAGCTGTCGTGGGCGCAGCGGGCGACGACGGCGCGGGCCGAGCGCTCGGCGGGCTGAGGCCGCGGCAGCCGCAGCCCTCGACCGGCGCCCACTCGGTGAGGGTGCGCGCCCCCGACTCGGCGTCGAGGCGCACGCTCACCGCGGGTGCCGGGCTCTCGAGCGGGGTCGGGATGCCCGCGCGCAGCATCCGCAGGGCTTCGACGGCGGCCTCCGTCGCGAGCGCGGGCGACTCGGCCGCGGCAGGCGCGCCCCACAGCTGCGTCGCGATGGCCGTGCGGGCCGGGTCGTCGAGGGTGCGCCGGCGCTCGACGCAGCCGAGGCACGCCGTCGCGCCCGGCACGACGAGCGGCCCGATCGTCACCGCCGTCTCGCCGAAGACCACGGGCAGGTGCGGCACGTCGACGCGCAGCCAGCGCTGGTGCTCGAGCGGGTCGACGACGTGCGTGCTCACGAGCACCACCAGGTCGGGCCGGCGGCGGCGCGCCGCAGCGGCGTCGCCGGGGGAGAGCAGGGTGACCGGATGCCCGGCCTCGAGCAGCACGCCCGCCACCCGCTGCGCGCCCACGCCCGCGCCCACCACGACGAGGGCCGCGGGTGCTGCCGCCGAGCCCTCCGG
>LNFD01000364.1 GCA_001464255.1 Actinomycetales bacterium Ga0077552
GTGGTCGGGCACCCCGGCGTGCTCGGCGAGCATGGCGAGGCCCGCGCGCGTCACGCCAACCGCGAGGGCGTCGACGAGCCGGGCGTCACCGTCGCTCACGTCGTCGAGGTGCGCGAGCACGGGGTCGACCCCGATCTGCAGGCTGTGCGGCGTGCGCCAGACGATGGGCAGGCGGGGGTCGAGTCGCAGCGTCATGGCGCACATGATGCGCGGGGGCCCCGGAGCGCGCGCCGCGCATCCACAGCCCGATCGTCGACGGGCGCCGGGGGAGGCTTTACGCGGTCGGTTCGTCGGGGCGGTGGGGCTCGTCGGGCAGCTCGCCCGGCGCGCCCTCGATCGGACGGTCGCCGCTCTCGTCGGCGAGCAGGTCGCTGAGGGCCTGATCGAGCGCATCGGGCTCGGGCGAGGCCCCGCCCTGCAGGCTCGCGATGACGCGCGTCGGGTCGTCGATGTCGTCGGCGCCGGGCAGCAGGTCGGGGTGCGCCCAGAGCCCGTCGCGGGCATCCGCCCCCACGGCCTCGGTGATGCGCTGCCAGAACGCGGCCGCTTCGCGCAGGCGGCGCGGCCGCAGCTCGAGGCCGACGAGAGTCGCGAAGGCGCTCTCGGCGGGGCCGCCCGCGGCGCGGCGGCGGCGCACGGTCTCGGCCACGGCATCCGCCTTCGGCAGCCGGCTCGTCGCCTGCGCGGTCACGACGTCCACCCAGCCCTCGATGAGGGCGAGCGTCGTCTCGAGCCGGCCGAGCGCGGCGACCTGCGCCTCGGTCTTGGGCGGGATGAGCGCGCCGCTCGTGAGGGCCTCGCGCAGGCTCTCGGGGTTGGCCGGGTCGAACTCGGCCGCGAGCGACTCGATGCGATCGGTGTCGATGCGGATGCCGCGCGCGTACTCGGTGATGGCGCTGATGAGGTGCTGGCGCAGCCACCGCGCGTGCCGGAAGAGGCGCGCGTGGGCGAGCTCGCGCACCGCGAGGTAGAGCTGCACCTGGTCGGGCGCGATGTCGAGGCCCGTGCCGAACGCGGTCATGTTCTGCGGGATGAGCGCCGCCTGCACGTCGGTGTCGTCGCGCCCGGGCAGGAGGGGGATTCCGATGTCGCCGCCCGAGACCACCTCGGCCGCGAGCTGGCCCACGACGTGGCCGAGCTGCAGCGAGAACAGCGTGCCGCCGAGCGAGCGCATCATCTGGCCGGCGTTGGCGACCATGACCTTGAGCTCTTCCGGCACCTGCTGGTCGAGCACCTCGGTGAGGGGTCCAGACGGGCAGGGTCAGGCGCGCCCAGTCGGCGCGCGTCAGCAGGGTGGGCTCGGAGGTCAGCTGCGTGATCGAGGTGGCCTCATCGAGCCACAGGGCCGCGACGTTGAGCGCCTGCCGCAGCTGCTCGAGCTCGGCCGTGCTCGAGCGGATGGAGCCCTGTGCGGCGATGCGCCCCGACTCGTCTTTCGCGAGCTGCCAGTCGACGCCGTCGGCATTCGCGTTCATGGCCTTCTGCAGCTGGCCCATGAGGCGCGCGACCATGAGCGGATCGGTCGCCCTCGCCCGCGAGGAATCGGCGCAGCATCTCGCGGAACTCGTCGTCAGCCCCGCCTAGGGGATCCTCAGCCATGGTTCCTACGCTAGTGCGAGTGCCGCGGCGGCCGATCGGTTTTCGCCTAGGCTTTGCCCGCGGCTCTGCGCCGTGGGCGAACACCTGCCCGAGGCCCGCCCGGCCGGGCAGAGCACCCTCGAGAGGAGCCCGGTGAGCCTGTTCACCGCTGATGCGCGCGGCGACGAGATCGACGACGCGCACGACCCCGTCGTGGCCGATGCCCGGCTGCGTGGTCGTCGTGTCGGCTGGCTGCTGCTCGCCCTCACTCTCTTCGGCGTCTTCGGCCTCGCCGTGCTGCCGACCCCCTACGTGATCGAGCGGCCCGGTCCCGTGTTCGACACCCTCGGCAGCGTGACCGTGGGCGACGAGGAGGTGCCGCTCATCGAGATCCCCTCCGCGCCCACCTTCGAGACCGAGGGCTCGCTGAGCCTGTCGCCACCTCGATCTCCGACTCACTCACCGAGGTGCTCGACCAGCAGGTGCCGGAAGAGCTCAAGGTCATGGTCGCCAACGCCGGCCAGATGATGCGCTCGCTCGGCGGCACGCTGTTCTCG
>LNFD01000365.1 GCA_001464255.1 Actinomycetales bacterium Ga0077552
CCGACGGCGGGCGAGCAGCTCGCGGCCGTGCCGGGCGCCCGCCTCGCGGCGATCGCGCCGAGCGACATCGTGCCGAACCCGCAGCAGCCGCGCACCGAGTTCCGCGAGGAGGAGCTCGCCGAGCTCGTGCACTCGGTGCGCGAGTTCGGGGTGCTGCAGCCCATCGTCGTGCGCGAGCGCGCGGGAGCCCAGCCGGGTGAGCCCGCCTACGAGCTCATCATGGGCGAGCGCCGGTTGCGGGCATCCACGATCGCCGGCCTCGAGGCGATCCCCGCGATCGTGCGCAACACGAGCGACGACAACATGCTGCGGGATGCCCTGCTCGAGAACCTGCATCGTGCGCAGCTCAACGCGCTGGAGGAGGCGAGCGCGTACCAGCAGCTGCTGGAGGACTTCGGCATCACCCAGGAGCAGCTCGCCGAGCGCCTCGGCCGCTCGCGCCCTCAGATCACCAATACGCTGCGCCTGCTGAAGCTGCCCGAGCCCGTGCAGGCGCGCGTCGCGGCCGGCGTGCTCACGCCCGGCCACGCCCGCGCGATCCTCGCGGCGGGCGCTCCGGCGGCGATGCTCAAGCTCTCCGACAAGATCGTCAACGAAGAGCTCTCGGTGCGGCAGGCCGAGGCGGCGGCGGCCCTCCTGAGCGGGGCGACGGGGTCGAAGGCGCTGAAGAAGCCCGCGGCCGGGTCGAAGCAGGGGCAGCTCAACGAGATCGCCGAGCGGCTCGGAGACCGGCTCAACACGCGCGTCACGATCTCGCTCGGGCAGAAGAAGGGCTCGCTCGTGATCGACTTCGCCACCGTGGCCGACCTCAACCGCATCCTCGGCGAGCTCGGCGACGACGGCTTCCGCTAGCGCGCGGGCTACCGCCGCGCGTCGCGCACGGCGGCCTGGGCGAGCTCGGCGTAGACCCAGCCGACGTCGTGCCCCGCGGCCTCGAGCGCGAGCGCGAACGTCGAGGTCTCGGTGAGGCCGGGCATGACGCTCGCTTCGAGGAACCACGGGGTGCCGGCGCCGTCGATGATGAGGTCGATGCGGCTGATGTGCCTCAGGCCGAGCGCGCGGTGCGCCAGGAGGGCGACCTCGGTGGCCCGCGCCGCCGTGGCCTCGTCGATGCGCGCGGGGGCGTAGAACCGGGTCTCGCCCGCGTTGTAGCGGGCCTCGAAGCCGTATACGCCCGAGAGCGGCTCGATCTCGACCGCGGGCAGGGCCACGGGGCCGTCGCCCGTGTCGATGATGCCGATCGCCACCTCGACGCCTGTGATGCGCTGCTCGATGAGTGCGACGTCGCAGTAGGTGTAGGCGAGCACCATCGCGCGCCGCAGCTCGTCGTCGGTGCTCACGAGGCTCACGCCCTGCGCCGATCCGCCCTGCGCGGGCTTCACGGCGACGGGCGGAGGCAGTTCGTGCTGCACGACCGCGAGCACGCTCTCGGCGCCGAGCTCGCGGAAGGCGTCGCGCGTCAGGGCGATCGAGTGCGGGGTCGGCACGCCCGCGCGCTCGACGATGGTCTTCGCCCGCGGCTTGTCCCAGGCGAGGCGCGTCGCACTCGCCGACGAGCCGACGTAGGGCAGGCCGAGGAACTCGAGCAGGCTGCGCAGCGCGCCATCCTCGCCGCTCGCGCCGTGCAGCGTCGGCCAGACGACGTCGGGCCGGTCGGCGAGGAGGGCCGGCAGCAGGCCCGCGTCGGGGTCGAGCAGGGTGACCTCGAGCCCGTGCGCGGCCAGGCCGTCGGCGACGCGGCGCCCCGACTTGAGCGAGATGTCGCGCTCGTGCGAGATGCCGCCCGCGAGCACGACGACGCGGCGGGCCGGAGCGTCGGTGCCGGCGCCGGTCATCGGCGGAGCATCCGTGCTCATGACAGGTTCGGCGGCGGGCTCGCCACGTGCGGGTCGTACGCGATCGCGGGGATGGGGCCCGTCGTGGCGAAGGTCTCGAGCAGCTCCTGCTCGCCGCGCACGACGGTCGCGAGGCGGCGGATGCCCTCGCGGATCTCGGCGGGCGGCGGGTAGCAGAAGGCGAGCCGCAGATTGGCCCGGCCGGCTCCGTCGGCGAAGAACGCCGTGCCGGGGGTGTAGGCGACGAGTTCCTTGACCGCGCGCGGCAGCATGGCCTTCGAGTCGAGGCCCTCGGTGAGGTTCACCCAGACGTAGAAGCCGCCGTTCGGGAGGGTCCAGCTGAGATCGGGGAGGTACTGCTCGAGGGCGTCGATCATGGCGTCGCGGCGGTCGCGGTAGAGCGAGCGGAAGACGTCGATCTGGCCGCGCCAGTCGGCCCGGTCGAGGTAGTCGCTGATGACCATCTGGTTGAGCGAGCTCGGGCTCAGGATGGCGGCCTCGGCCGCGAGCACGAGCTTCTCGCGGATGGCGTGCGGCGCGAGGGCCCAGCCGACGCGGAAGCCGGGGGCGAGGGTCTTCGAGAACGAGCCGAGGTAGACGATGCCGTCGGTCTCGACGCTGCGCATGGCCGCGGGAGCCGGCCGATCGAACCAGAGCAACCCGTAAGGGTTGTCTTCGAGAATGAGGATGCCCTCCGAGCGCGCGATGTCGATGATCTCGAGGCGGCGCTCGCTCGAGAGCGTCACCCCTGCAGGGTTGTGGAAGTTCGGGATCAGGTACAGCAGCTTGAGCTGCTTGCCGGCCGCCCGCAGCGACTGGATGCGCTCGGTGAGCGCCGCGGGGATCATGCCGTCGGCATCCATCGCGATGTGCGCGACCTCGGCCTGGTAGGAGCGGAAGATGCCCATCGCGCCCACGTACGACGGCGACTCGGCGAGCACGACGTCGCCCGGATCGAGGAAGAGCTTCGCGACGAGGTCGAGCGCCTGCTGCGAGCCTGTCGTGACGACGACGTCGTCGACGCCCGCGCGGATGCCCTCGAGCGCCATGATCTCGAGGATGTGCTCGCGCAGCTCGGGCGTGCCCTGGCCCGAGCCGTACTGCAGGGCAGCGGCGCCCCGGTCGCGCATGACGCGGTCCATCGACTCGGTGACGGTTTCGAGCGGCAGCGCCGAGACGTAGGGCATGCCGCCGGCGAGCGAGACGACCTCGGGGCGCGAGGCGACGGCGAACAGCGCGCGCACCTCGGAGGCGCTGAGGCCCGAGGTGCGGGCGGCGTAGTGGCCGTACCAGGGGTCGAGGTTCGTGCCCTCGCGGGAGATCGTCATGCTGTGCCCGTTCTCGATGTCGGCGTGCGGCCGGTGCGGAGCGACGCGGCGGACGGACCCCCGGAGCACGTGCGATCAAGAATACGGGCCGAACGCGCAGAAGCCCGCCCCCGCATCGGGGGACGGGCTTCCTGCCGGGGTCTGCTTAGGCCAGGAACTCGGCCAGGTCGGCTTCGAGGGCCGGCTTGGGCTTGGCGCCGATGACGGTCTTGACGACCTCGCCGCCGCGGAAGACCTTCATCGCGGGGATCGAGGTGATCTGGTACTTCATGGCGGTCTCGGGGTTGTGATCGACGTTGAGCTTGACGATCTCGAGCTTGTCGGGGTGCTCGCTCGCGATCGCGTCGAGGATCGGCGAGACGGCGCGGCACGGGCCGCACCACTCGGCCCAGAAGTCGACCATGATCGTCTTCTCGTTCTTCAGCACCTCGGCCTCGAAGGTGGCGTCGGTCACATCGCGCGTGCTCATGGATTCTCCTTAGGTTCGTGTCGGACGGGTCAGACCGCGGCGGCCGCGGTGCGGCTCGCGTCGTGCACGGTCTCGAGGTAGTGCTGGGCATCGAGGGCGGCGACGGTGCCACTGCCCGCGGCCGTGATGGCCTGCTTGTAGGTGGGGTCGACGACATCTCCCGCGGCGAAGACGCCGGGGAGGCTCGTGCGCGAGGAGCGGCCCTCGACCGCGATCGTGCCCTGCTCGGTGAGCTCGAGCACGCCGTGCACGAGGTGCGTGCGCGGGTCGGCGCCGATCGCGACGAAGACGCCCGAGACGTCGAGCGTGCGCTGCTCGCCGGTGACGGTGTCGACGATGCCGATGCCGCTCACGAGGTCGGCGCCGAAGATCTGCTCGACGCGCGCGTTCATGATGAACTCGATCTTCGGGTCGGCCGTCGCGCGGTCGAGCATCGCCGCCGAGGCGCGGAAGCTCTCGCTGCGGTGGATGAGGTACACCTTGTCGACGAAGCGCGTGAGGAACGTCGCCTCCTCCATCGCCGAATCGCCGCCGCCGATGACGGCGACGGTCTTCTGGCGGAAGAAAGCGCCATCGCACGTGGCGCACCACGAGACGCCGTAGCCGCTCAGGCGCTCTTCATCGGGTAGCCCGAGCTTGCGGTAGGCCGAGCCCGTCGCGTAGATGACGGCGTGCGCCTTGTGGCGGTCGCCGTTGCCGAGGGTGACGGCCTTCACGGGGCCGTCGAGCTCGAGCGAGACGACGTCGTCGTAGACGATCTCCGCGCCGAAGCGCTCGGCCTGCTGCTGCATGCGGGTCATGAGGTCGGGGCCCATGATGCCTTCGGGGAAGCCGGGGAAGTTCTCGACCTCGGTCGTCTTCATGAGCTCGCCGCCGAACTCGACCGAGCTCGCGATCACGAGGGGGGCGAGGTTCGCGCGGGCCGCGTAGATCGCGGCGGTGTAGCCGGCGGGGCCGGAGCCGATGATGATGACGTGGCGCATGGCATTCCTCACGAGGTCGACTGCCGGGCCTGCGTGCCCCGACACGAGCAGTAACCCAGCATAGGCCGCGGCTATTCCGTCGCCGCGGGAGTTCACGGGCCGTTCACGGGCCGAGTCGGCCCCGGATGAGGGCGAGGGCCCCCGTCGCGTCGGGCACCCGCATGGCGAGCAGCGCCCCGACGTAGACCGCGACCATCGGCACCCCGATGAGCGCGATGCTCACGGCGGCGCCGCCGACCGTGTCGCGGGCGAATCCGGTGTCGGCGAAGGTGCCGAGCGACCAGCCGATGACGAGGCCGATGAGCAGGGATGCCGCGCCCGCGAGGAGGAACTGGGCCATGCGGCGGGTGATGAGAGCGGCATCCAGGGACCCGAGGCGTCGACGCAGGGCGAGGCCGCCGACGATCATCTGGAAGAAGGATGCGCCCGAGGTCACGAGGGCCACCGCCGGGGCGATGAGCGAGGTCGGCAGCAGCATGCACGGCAGCGCGGCCGCGATGAAGACGACCGTGTAGGCCACCTGCACCCAGAAGACCGTGCGGGTGTCGTCGAGCGCGTAGAACACGCGCATCATCACGAAGTACACGCTGAAGGGCACGAGGCCGATCACGAAGGCGATGAGCACGACGGCGATCTGGTCGACCGCCGCGGCGTCGAAGATGCGGCCGAAGGGCACCGCGACGGCGATGAGGCCGACCGTCGCGAGGATCATGAACAGCCCCGTGATGCGCACGGCCTCGGTCGTGTCGACGCGCACCGATCCGCGGTCGCCGTCGCGCGCGTGAGCGCTCATGCGGGTGAGGTACGCCGTCACGAGCGAGACCACGATGACCGAGTGCGGCAGCATGAACAGCAGCCACGCCGTGCGCATGACCATGAGCGAGGCCGTGTCGTCGGTCGCGGCCTCGGAGGCGACGCGCGTCTGCACGACGCCGCCGATCTGCATGACGATGATCATCGCGAACACCCAGCCCGCGGCCCGGCCGGTCGCTCCGAGACCCGCGCCCCGCCAGCGGAAGTCGGGGCGGTAGCGCAGCCCCGCGCGGCGCCAGAAGAGCACGAGCACGAAGGCCTGCGAGGCGACGCCGAGGGTCGCGGTACCGCCGAGCACGGCGATCATCGCGGGGGTCCATGCCGTGGCGTCGGCGACATCGGCCTCGAAGAGCAGCCCGAAGGCGATCATGCCGCCGATCGCGACGACGTTGTTGAGCGCGGGGGCCCAGGTCGAGGGGCCGAACACTCCGCGGGCGTTGAGCACCTCGCCGAAGAGCGTGAAGAGCGCGTAGAACAGCACCTGCGGCAGGCACCAGTAGGCGAAGGCGACGGCGAGCGCGATCTCGTCGGGGGTGAAGCCGCGGTCGCCCGCGCCGTCGGCGGGCACCGTGTAGAGCTGCACGAGCAGCGGGGCCGCGAGCGTCGCGATGACCGCGGCGACGAGGAAGGCGGCGATGCCGATCGTCACGAGGCGGTTGATGAAGCGCTGCCCGCCGTCCTCTGCGACGCTCGCTCGCACGATCTGGGGCACGAGCACGGCGCTCAGCACACCGCCGGCGACGATCGCGTAGACGTTGTTCGGCAGCTGGTTGGCGAGGGCGAAGGCGTTGGCGCCCGAGCGACGGCGCTCACGAAGCCGAGCAGGCGCGAGACGATCGTGCCCGAGCCGAGGGCGACGCTCGCGCGGCCGATGCCGCCCGCGGCGGGGGCGCTCACGACGACTCCCGGGCGCGCCGGCGCTTGCGGATGTCGCGCGTGATGCCGACGGTCAGCAGCAGCACGAGGGCGACGGCGACGGCGATCGTGCCCGCGGTCTCCCACCCGGCCTGGAGATTGAGCGAGACGCGGGTGGGCGTGCCGATCGGGCGGCTCTCGGCATCCTGCACCGTCACCGTGATGTCGACCTGGCCGTTCGTGAGCGACTCGACGGGCACGAGCGCGCGCGTCTGCGACAGAGGCTCCACGAGCGTCTCGACGCGCGGGTCGACGACGCGCAGCTGCGCCGTGTCGGGCTCGACGCGCACGAAGACCCGCACGGCGACACCGAGGTCGTTCTGCACCGTGACCGGCAGCGAGGCGCGGTCGGCGAGCAGCGTGATGGCACTGCTCTCGACGACCTGCACCGATGACCGCAGCGCCGCCGACTCGGTCGTGAAGGCCTGCAGCGCCTCGAGCCAGCGGTCGCCCCAGCCGACCGAGAGCGCGGAGAGCAGGTCGAGGCGGCGGATATCGGTGATGGCCTCGGGGGTGACCGCGATCGTCGCGAACACGCGATCCTCGGCCTCGGCGCTGAGGGCAGCGCGCACGGCCTCGACCCGGCCCTCGTCGAGCGCGGGCTCGGCGACCGCGCTCGGCACCGCGGTGCGCTCGAGCATCGCCGAGGCGGTGGTGCCGGCCGCCCACGGCAGGGCGACGGTCTGGGCGATCGTGTCGAGCAGCCGGTCGGAACCGGCGAGCCGGTCGCGCGAGAGGGCGATGAGGGCCGGGATGCCCGTCTCGGCCTGCGCGTCGGCCGCGAGCAGCGCCGAGACGCGCGCCATCGCATGATCGAACCGCTGCTGCGAGACCGAGTGGGCGGCGTCGCGCGCCGCCGCGGAGAGGGCGTCGTCGGCGCGTAGCACGCGCACGCCGTCGACCAGCTGCACGGGAGCCCGCTCGGCCAGCGACGAGCCCGGCGCGAGGAGCACGCCCGTGCCCTGCTCGGCGAGCACCCCGACGGCTTCCGCGGTGAGCGCGCCCGCCGCGACCCAGTCGACCCCGCCGAGGGTCGCGGGCCACGCCGTGAGCTCATCGAGGGCGCGCGACTGCTCGGGCGAGGGGCTCGGGCTCGGCGTGCCCTGCTCGGTGCCGGCCTCGGCGGCGGGTACCCCCGCACCCTCGGGCTGCGGCAGCGGAGTCCCGGTCGCTGCGATCGTCGCCGCGGCGTCGGCGTCGGCCCAGGGCAGCAGGAAGCTCTCGTTCGGCGCCGCCTCCAGCCGCTGCAGGAAGGCGGTCGCCGACGCGGGGGCATCCGCGCCGAGCAGGCGGATGGACGCGATGATGCGCGGATCGATGGCGAGCAGCACGGGCCGGCCCGCGACGGCGTCGAGGGTGCGCGAGAGCGCGCCTGCCTCGACGGTGTAGCGCTCGAGGGTGGCGGCATCGAGGAAGGCACCCCGTTCGCCGGGCGTCGTGATGGCCGCCACGAAGGTCGTGCCCGCGACGGGCACGGCCGTGCTGTCGGGCACCCACACGAGCGCGGTGCGGTCGGTCACGATGGCCGGATCCTCGGCCTCGGCCTCCACGAGGTCGGCGCGCACGGAGGCGAGTCGCGGGCCGAACGCGCCGCTGACGACCGACTCGGCCGCAGGCACGATGAGGTCGAGCACGGCGCTCGCCCCGGGCTCGAGCGACGAGAGGGTCGCGGCGGCGACGGCGCGGTCGTCGGCCTCGACCGTGCCTCCGTCGAACCAGGTCGCCAGCTGCTGCGCGTCGGCCGCGCGCGCCCCGTCGATCGCGAGAGCGACCTCGATGGGGCCGGTCGGCTGATCGCCCGTGCTCGTCACGGTCACCCGCACGCTGAGGGGCTCTCCGGGCCGGACGATGCCCGACGCGGCGGGCGCGGCGACGAGGGTGATCGCGGCACCCGCGACGGGTGCGGTCGTGGTCGTCGGCGCGCGGTGCGGCAGAGCGGGTGCCGCGAGCGGGGCGAGGACGATGCCGAGGGCGAGGCCGGCGACGACGAGCGGGCGGAGCGCGGTGAGCGCGCGACGACCCCCTCGTTCCCGCTCGGCCGACATGCCGAGAAGTCTAGACTCTGCAGACTATGGAGAGCGTGGCCGCGGCCGTCACCCGACTCGAGGCCCTCGCCGCATCCGAGCCCCTCGCGGCGCTCGCCGACCGCTTCGCGGCCGCCGGCCACGAGCTCGCTCTCGTGGGCGGCCCCGTGCGCGACGCCTTCCTCGGCCGCCCGGTCAACGACCTCGATCTCGCGACCTCGGCCCGCCCCGACGACATCATCCGCATCGTGAAGCCCATCGCTGACGCGCACTGGGACATCGGGAGGGCGTTCGGCACGATCGGCGCGCGGCTCGGCGAGCACACCGTCGAGATCACGACCTACCGCGCCGACGCGTACTCCCCCGACTCGCGCAAGCCCGAGGTCGCCTTCGGCGACACCCTCGAGGGCGATCTCATCCGCCGCGACTTCACGATCAACGCCATGGCGCTGCGCCTGCCGGGTCGCACTCTGGTCGACCCCTCGGGGGGTCTCGACGACCTCTTCGCCCGACGCCTCATGACGCCCGGCAGCCCCGACGACTCGTTCGGCGACGACCCCCTGCGCATGCTGCGGGCCGCCCGTTTCGCGGCGCAGCTCGAGGTCGACCTCGACCCGGCGGTCATCGAGGCGATGCAGCGCATGCGCGAGCGCCTCTCGATCATCTCGGCCGAGCGCGTGCGCGACGAGCTCGTCAAGCTGCTGAGCACGGCCGACCCCCGGCGCGGACTGGCGCTGCTCGTCGACACGGGACTCGCGGAGCTCGTGCTGCCCGAGCTGCCCGCCCTGCGCCTCGAGGTCGACGAGCACGCCCACCACAAAGACGTCTACGAGCACTCGCTCACGGTGCTCGAGCAGGCGATCGAGCTCGAGGGCGCCCGCACGCCCGAGGCGGCGCCCGATCTCGTGCTGCGCCTCGCCGCGCTGCTGCACGACATCGGCAAGCCCGCGACGAAGCGCGTCGAGCCGGGCGGTGCCGTCACCTTCCATCACCACGACGTCGTCGGCGCCAAGCTCGCGCGCAAGCGCCTCACCGCGCTGCGGTTCGATAAAGACACGATCACGGCGGTCAGCCGGCTCATCGAGCTGCACCTGCGCTTCTTCGGCTACAGCGACGCCCCGTGGACCGACTCGGGCGTGCGCCGCTACGTGCGCGATGCGGATGCTCTGCTCGAGCGCCTCCATATCCTCACCCGCGCCGACGTCACGACGCGCAACCGTCGCAAGGAGGCGCGGCTGCGCGGCGCCTACGACGAGCTGGAGCAGCGCATCGCGGCGCTCGCCGAGCAGGAGGAGCTGCAGGCCATCCGGCCCGACCTCGACGGCGAGCAGATCATGACGCTCCTGGGCATCCGGCCCGGGCCCGTCGTCGGCGAGGCCTATCGCTTCCTGCTCGAGCTGCGCCTCGACGCGGGTCCGCTCGGCGCGGAGGAGGCCGAGCGCCGGGTGCGCGCGTGGTTCGCGCAGCGGTCGGGGTGACCGACCCGGTGGTTTGAGTCGGGCTCCGCATCCGACTAGACTCTGCAGGTTGCCCCGGCGCCTTGGCGCGCGGGCGCACACGATGCCATAACCCTCCTGCTGCAGACCGTCTGCAGCCGTTCGAGTCCGAAGGAGGTGGGTGAGTCATGCATCAGTACGAATTGATGGTCATTCTCGACCCGGAGATCGATGAGCGCACTGTCGCTCCGAGCCTGGACAAGTTCCTCGGCGTGATCCGGAACGACGGCGGCTCGATCGAGACCGTCGACATCTGGGGCCGTCGCCGGCTCGCATACGAGATCAACAAGAAGACCGAGGGCATCTACGCCGTCGTCAACTTCACGGCGACCTCGGCCGCGACCCAGGAGCTCGACCGCCAGCTGAAGCTCAGCGAGGCTGTCATGCGCACCAAGGTGCTCCGCACCGAGGAGGCCGTGGCCCGCGCCGCGTCGATCGAGGCCGAGAACACGGCCCGCGCCGAGTCGAAGGCCGCTCGCGCAGCCGTCGCCGCGACGAAGGCCGCCGCGACCGCCAAGGCAGCGGAGTAGTCGTGGCCGGCGAGACGATCATCACCGTTGTCGGCAACCTCACTGCCGACCCCGAGCTGCGCTACACGCAGAGCGGACTCGCCGTCGCGAACTTCACCATCGCCTCGACCCCTCGCTCGTTCGACCGCGCGTCGAACGAGTGGAAGGACGGCGAGGCCCTGTTCCTGCGCGCGAGCGTGTGGCGCGAGTTCGCCGAGCACGTCGCGTCGTCGCTGACGAAGGGCTCGCGCGTCATCGCGCAGGGCCGCCTGAAGCAGCGCTCGTACGAGACCAAAGAGGGCGAGAAGCGCACCACCATCGAGCTCGAGGTCGACGAGATCGGCCCGAGCTTGCGCTACGCGACCGCCGCGGTGACCCGCAGCGCGAGCGGCGCGGGCAATGGTGGCGCGATGGGCGGCCGCAGCGGCGGCGCCCCGATCGCGGACGAGCCCTGGGGAGCACCCGCCGCGGGCGGCGCCCCCGCGGGCGGCGACGTGTGGAACACGCCCGGCTCGTTCTCGGACGACACCCCCTTCTGATCCGACCGGCTCCCGCCGATCGCATCGATTCCGAACATCCCGTAAGAAAAGGACAACCACATGGCTGGCAAGAGCAGCGGCGACCGCCGCAAGCCGCGCGGTGGCAAGGGCGCGAAGAACGCCGCTCCCGCGAAGGCGATCCGCGTCGGCGTCATCGACTACAAAGACGTCGCGACCCTCCGCAAGTTCATCTCGGAGCGCGGGAAGATCCGCGCCCGTCGCATCACCGGTGTCTCCGTGCAGGAGCAGCGCCTCATCGCCCGCGCCGTCAAGAACGCGCGCGAGATGGCACTGCTGCCGTACGCGGGCGCGGGCCGATAGGAGTACCTGATGTCGAAGCTCATTCTCACGCAGGACGTCACCGGTCTCGGCGCGCCCGGCGATGTCGTCGAGGTCAAGAACGGGTACGCCCGCAACTACCTCATCCCTCAGGGCCTCGCCGTGGCGTGGAGCCGCGGTGGCGAGAAGCAGGTCGACTCGATCAAGGCAGCCCGCGCCGCGCGCGAGCACGCCACGATCGAGGAGGCCATGGACCTCAAGGCGCGCCTCGAGGCGAACCCCGTCACGCTCGCCGTCAAGGCGGGCTCCGAGGGCCGCCTGTTCGGCTCGGTCAAGACCGGTGACGTGGCCGACGCGGTCGCGGCCGCCGGCCTCGGCTCGATCGACAAACGCCTGCTCGAGCTCGTCGCGCCCATCAAGGGGCTCGGCCAGCACGAGGCGATCCTCAAGCTGCGCGACGGCGTCGTCGCGACCATCACCATCTCGGTCGTGGCCGCCAAGTAGTCGTCCCAGCACCAGAAAGCGGTACTCGCGCCTCGGCGCGGGTACCGCTTTCTGCATCCCCCTGTCAAGGGGCGGACGGCGTGTCCGTCCACAGCACAGCACGCGGATCGGAGAAGTCTCAGGGGTCGGTTGAACCCTGTTTCTCCACACCAGGTGTGAAAAGAGAAAACCCAGGTCAGAGACCTTATCTGCCGAAAACATGCATCGGAGTGCACAGGTGTTTCCACATGTTGCTCACACGGGGCACGGCGTTTCTCCGCACGAATCCACAGTGTTATCCACAGGGGTGATTTGAGGGCGGATGCGGACGGTTCCTAGGGTGAGCCGTCACCTCGCCGACACCGGCGGGCGCGTCCTGCCGATCGTCGTCGGAGGTCGGCGGTAGACCTGAGGGAACAGCACCGGGGAAGGGGGCTCATCGTGTCGATCACGCACATCTCGGCAGCAGCCGAGCCCCGCTCGCCGGGCGAGCCGCGCGGTTCCGACTCCCGCGGCTCCGACTCGCGCGGCCCCGACCGCGTCCCGCCGCACGACCTCCTCGCCGAGCAGAGCGCTCTCGGCGGCATGCTCCTGAGCAAGGACGCCGTCGCCGACGTCATCGAGAGCGTGCGGGGCGTCGACTTCTACATCCCCAAGCACGAGGTCATCTTCGAGGCGATCCTCACGCTGTACTCGCACGGCGAGCCGACCGACGTCATCGCCGTCACCGACGAGCTCACCAAGTCGGGGGCGCTCAGCCGCGCGGGCGGGGCCGACTACCTGCACACGCTCACGGCGATCGTGCCGACCGCCGCCAACGCCGGCTACTACGCCTCCCTCGTCGCCGAGAAGGCCGTGCTGCGCCGCCTCGTCGAAGCCGGCACGCGCATCGTGCAGATGGGCTACGCCTCGGAGGGCGAGGTCACCGACCTCGTCAACAACGCGCAGGCCGAGATCTACCAGGTCGCCGGCGGCGTCGAGGCCGAAGACTTCATCCCGCTCACCGAGGCCGTCACGACGGCGATCGATGAGATCGAGGCAGCGAAGGGCCGCGACGGCTCGATGACGGGCGTGCCGACGGGCTTCCACGACCTCGACGAGCTCACGAACGGCCTGCACGGCGGCCAGCTCATCCTCGTCGCCGCCCGCCCCGCGCTCGGCAAGTCGACGCTCGCGCTCGACTTCGCCCGCGGCGCCGCCATCAAGCACGACATGCCGACCATCATCTTCTCGCTCGAGATGGGCCGCAGCGAGATCGCGATGCGCCTGCTCTCGGCCGAGGCCTCCGTGCCGCTGCAGGCCATGCGCAAGGGCACGGTCGACAATCGCGAGTGGACGACCATCGCGGCGACCCGCGGCCGTATCAACGACGCCCCGCTCTACATCGACGACAGCCCCAACATGACCCTCGTCGAGATCCGCGCGAAGTGCCGCCGGCTCAAGCAGAAGGTCGGCTTGAAGATGGTCATCATCGACTACCTGCAGCTCATGACGAGCGGCAAGCGCGTCGAGAGCCGTCAGCAGGAGGTCAGCGAGTTCTCGCGCGCGCTCAAGCTCATGGCCAAAGAGCTGCAGGTGCCCGTCGTGGCGCTCTCGCAGCTCAACCGCGGCCCCGAGCAGCGCGCCGACAAGATGCCTGCGCTCAGCGACCTGCGCGAGTCGGGCTCGCTCGAGCAAGACGCCGACATGGTGATCCTGCTGCACCGCGACAACGCCTACGAGAAGGAGAGCGCCCGCCCCGGTGAGGCCGACCTCATCGTGGCCAAGCACCGCAACGGGCCGACGAAGACCATCACGGTCGCCTTCCAGGGCCACCTGTCGCGCTTCGCCGACATGCCCCGCATCTAGTGCGCTGATCTCTGCGGTCGTCCTCCGCGGTCAGCCCCCCCCGCTGACGAGCGCACCGGGTCGCAGGATGCTCTCGGGCACGCGCCCGTACGATGAACCCATGACGACCGAGCCCTCGAGCGCTGCACCCTCCGGCACGGCGGCGTCGCCCTGGCTCGCCCCCCTGCTGCGTGCGGTGCCCGCGATCATCGTCGGGCTCGCCATCACCTTCACGGCCGACCACTCCCCCGCGCTCGGGCTCGTCATGCTCGGTGCCTTCGGGCTCGCCACTGCTCTCGTGCTCGCCCTCACGAGCCTGCGCATGCGTCGCGGCGAGCCGTTGCGGCCGCTGCACCGCGGCCTCGCGCTCATCGCCGGGCTCGCAGGCGCGCTCGCCCTCGTCGTGCTGGCGACGGTCGGCGGGGGGCTCGCACTGCTACTGCTGCTCGTCGGCGGGTACGCCGTGCTCGCGGGGGCGCTCGAGCTCGTGTGGGGCATCCGCCACCGCGACCGCAGCCCGCTCGCGCGCGACGCCGTCGTCATCGGTGTCGGCACGCTCGCCCTCGCCGTCGTGCTCGCGCTCGTCGGCGACCCGGTCAGCGCCGTCGGGTTCTTCGGCGCCTACGCGGTCGTGCTGGGCATCTTCCTGCTGATCGCCGGCCTGAGCCTCAAGTGGTCGACCCCCGTGAAAGAGAGCGCCGCCTCATGACCGAACCCCGCTCCCGCATCACGCTGCGCCCCGGCGAGCTTGTCGGCCTCGCCGCGCTCGTCGCGGTCTTCGTCGGCCTCATCACCCTCATGGTCACGCGCGAGCTCATCTTCTCGCTCATCGTCTTCGGCGCGACCTTCGTGCTCGACCTCGTGACGCTCGCGATGCTCATGCTCGCCGTCACGCCCAACAAGCCCGCCGACGGCGAGCGCCAGCCGGAGACCTTGAACGACTGAGCCCCTGAACGACTGAGCCGCTCTACTCCTGCGCGAGCGCGGGATCGATGAAGTCGACGAGCCGCGAGGCATCGCCCACGTAGCCCTGCGGGCTGAGCGCCACGAGCCGGGCCTTCGCCTCGGCCGAGATGTCGAGGCCCTCGACGAAGGCGCGCAGCTCGTCGCCGCCGATGCGGTGCCCGCGCGTGAGCTCCTTGAGCATCGCGTAGGGGTCGGCGATCGAGCTGCGGCCCGCGGTGACCTCGGCCCGGATGACCGTCTGGATCGCCTCGCCGAGCACCTCCCAGTTGCCGTCGAGATCGCGGGCGAGGGCATCCGGATCGATCGCGATCTCGCCGAGCCCCTTGCTGATGTTGTCGAGCGCGAGCAGCGAGTGCCCGAGCGCAACACCGACGTTGCGCTGCGTCGTCGAGTCGGTGAGGTCGCGCTGCAGGCGCGAGGTCACGAGCGTTGCGGCGAGCGAGTCGAGCAGGGCGCTCGCGAGCTCGAGGTTCGCCTCGGCGTTCTCGAAGCGGATGGGGTTGATCTTGTGCGGCATGGTCGACGAGCCCGTCGCGCCCGGCTGGGGGATCTGCCGGAAGTAGCCCATCGAGATGTAGCTCCACACGTCGGTGCACAGGTTGTGCAGCACGCGGCCGACGTGGCTGATGCGCTGGTAGAGCTGCGCCTGCCAGTCGTGCGACTCGATCTGCGTCGTCAGCGGGTTCCAGGTGAGGCCGAGCCCGGTGACGAAATCGCGGGATGCGCTGATCCAGTCGTGGTCGGGGTCGGCGGCGAGGTGCGCCGAAAACGTGCCCGTTGCGCCCGAGAACTTGCCCCGGTACTCGACCTCGTCGACCGTGGCGAGCAGCAGCTCGAGGCGGTGCACCGTGACGGCGAGCTCCTTGCCCATCGTCGTGGGCGTCGCGGGCTGGCCGTGGGTGTGCGCGAGCATGGGCTGATCGCGAAGCTCGAGGGCGAGGGCGCGCAGGGTCTCGACGAGCGAGCGGGCGCGGGGCATCCAGACGTCGCGCACGGCCGCACGGATCGTGAGGGCGTAGGCGAGGTTGTTGATGTCTTCGCTCGTGCAGGCGAAGTGCGTGAGCTCGGCGATCTCGGTGAGACCGAGCGCGGCGAGCTTGTCGCGCACGAGGTACTCGACCGCCTTGACGTCGTGGCGCGTGACGGCCTCGCGGCGCGCGAGGTCGGCGATGTCGTCGTCGCCGAACTCGGTGACGATCGCGCGCAGCTGCCGTGCCTCGTCGGCCGTGAGGCGGCGCGCGCCGAACAGCTCGGCGTCGGTGAGGTGGATGAGCCACTCGACCTCGACCTGGATGCGAGCGCGGTTGAGCCCTGCCTCGCTGAGGTGCTCGCCGAGCGCGGCGACCTGGGCCTGGTAGCGCCCGTCGAGCGGGCTGAGGGGCTGGATGCTGAGCGGGCTCATGAGACGACTCCCTGTCGTATGCCGGGTTCGAGCTGGCGGAAGAGCGCGATGCACGACCGCTCGATCATGCCGAGCACGGCGTCGAACATCGCCGTGTCGGAGTAGTAGGGGTCGGGCACGTCGAGCGCGCCGCCGGCCTCGGGGTCGAAGCTCAGCAGCAGGTGCACCTTGGCCCGGGCGTCGTCGTCGGGCGCCCACGACTTGAGGATGCGCTCGTGCGTGCGGTCGAAGGCAATGATGAGGTCGAGCCCCTCGAACCACGTGACGTCGAACTGCCGGGCGCGGTGCCCGCCGCCGTCGTAGCCGCGCGCCTGCAGCGAGGCGACCGTGCGCGGGTCGCTGCTCTCGCCCACGTGCCACTCGCCCGTGCCCGCGGAGTGCACGCTCACGTGCTGCTCCCATCCGCGGGCGCGGATGAGCTCGCGGAAGATGGCCTCGGCCATGGGCGAGCGGCAGATGTTGCCCGTGCAGACGAAGCAGATGCGGAACATGCCGGGTGCATCGAGGACCCGGTCGAAGCTCATGCCCCCATTGTGGCCCAGTTCCCCCTCCTCCACACCCGGGCCGCCGCTGGCCTCGGCCCCGGCGGCGCGGTCTCCTCGCGGGCCCTCGCGCCCCGCCCGGCACGATCGGGGCGAGGGATGCGGCGCCGCCGCGGAGAGGAGCCCGGCATGCTCGACGGCGCCGCGTGCCCACCCCCGGGCTCGGGCGGCGACCCGGCGGGCGAGCTGCGCCGGCAGGTCGTGCTCGCCGCCGACCTGCGCGACCGGCTCGACGACATCGTGCGGTCGTTGCCGCGCGACGAGGCGCTCACCGATTGGTGGGGCCCCGCCCGGGATGCCCTGCAGGGCGCCATCGACCTCGAACGGGCGCGGCTCGCGCGCGAGGTCGAGCGGCTCGAGAGCGTGCGCATCCGCCTGCTGTCCGCCGCCGAGGAGGCGGCGTCGATGCCGGCGGGCGGCCTCCCGTGAGCGCGGGCCTCTCGGTCGGCGTCGGTGCGGGCGTCGCGCTCGAGGAGCTCGACCGGCTGGCCCGCGCGCTGCAGTCGGCGGCGCAGGAGTGCCACGAGGTCGCGATCCGCATCCCGCCGCTGCGCACGGGTGCGGGGGCCGACGCCGACCTGTGGGAGGTGCAGGGCTCGGTTCAGCGCTCGATCGAGCGCCTCGGCGGGCTCGCGCGAGGCCTGCGCGATGCCGCGAGCCTGTACGACTCCGCCGAGCGGACGGCGTCGCGCGCCATCGAGCAGCTCGCGTCGCAGCTCGCGGCGACCGCGGGCCTCGTGCTCTCACGACTCGGGGTGCTGCTGCTGCCGAGGCTGCTCGCCGTCGCGGGCCGGGTCTCCCTCGTGCACGGGGTCATGACGCCCGAGCAGCGCGCCAGTGCGGCCGAGGCCCTCACGCCCCTGCTGGCCCCGGTGCTGAGCGACCCGCGCGGTCTCGAGGCCCTGCGGTTCGCGCTCTCGCTCGCCGACGATGCGTTGCTCGGCACTGTGGGTGTTCCGCCCGTGCTCGCGGGCGCCCTCGGCGAGAGCGGGCTCGAGCTCTCGGGGGTCGACACCGCGGCGCTCGCCGTGGCGGGCCTCGCGGCCCTCGCCGGGGCGAGCGGCGTCGCCCCTGTGCGCATCGATCGCGTCGGGGCCGACCTGAAGCGCGGAGGCGAGTCGCGGCCGGTGGACGCGCCTGGCTCGCTCGCCGATCGCGTCGGGCGCATCCCCGAGCCCGCGGCGCCGATCGTCATCGAGCACTACACGCTGCCTGACGGCGCGGCGCACGTCGAGGTCTACATCGCGGGCACCGACGCGCACGCGCCGATGGGCGGCGAGCAGCCGTGGGACATGCCGAGCAATGTCGCGATCATCGGCGGTGCCGAGTCGTCATCGATGCAGGCCGTGCGGGCGGCGCTCACCGCCGAGGGGGTGACGGCCGAGACCTCGGTCGTCTTCACCGGCTACTCGCAGGGCGGGGCGATCGCGACGGTGCTCGCCGAGTCGGGCGACTACCGCACCACCGGGCTCGTCACGGTCGGCGCGCCGAGCGGCGGCCTGCCCGTGCGCGGCGAGTACCCCGCGATCGTCATCGAGCACCGGGAGGACCTCGTGCCCGTGCTGTCGGGCATCCGGCGCGACACGAACGCCGTGATCGTGCGCGGCGACGCGCTCGCGCCGGGCGAGGCGCCCGACAGCGCGCTGCCCGCGCACGAGTTCGAGCGCTACCTGCGCACGGCATCCGCCGCCGATGCCCACGTCAGCACCGCGTTGCGTGCCGCGATCGACGCCCTGCCGCGCGCCGAGGCCGCGGGCGTGCGCACCGCGTACACGGCGACGCGCATCCCGCCCCCGACCGGCGGCTAGGGCGAGGCGCTCAGGCGCGCTTGCGCCCGACGAACGGCCGCAGCAGCACGCCGATGAGCCAGCTCAGCAGGCCGAGCACGACGGCGCCGAGCACGCCCCACCTGAAGCCGTCGACGGTGAGGCCGAAACCGAGCAGGCTCGAGATCCACGCGACGAGCAGCAGCAGCAGGCCGTTGACGACGAGCGCGATGAGCCCGAGCGTGAGGATGTAGATCGGGAAGGCGACGATGCGGATCGCGTTGCCGATGACGGCGTTCACGATGCCGAAGATCGCACCGACGATCAGGTAGGTGAGCACGAGCGCGACCGTGTCGCCCTCGGCGCCGTACGAGACGACCTTCACCCCCTCGACGATGAGCGTCGTCAGCCACAGCGCGATGGTGTTGATGATCAGGCGGATCAGGAAGCGTCCCATGCGACAACTATGCACACCTCCCGCCCCGCCCGGCAATCGAGCGCCGGGTGAACACCCGGAGCACGGTGGGCGCCCTGCGGCGCCGACGTAGGCTGAACGGGTGACCGAGACCCCCGCGCCCGCCGTGCGCCTGCGCCCCGAGATCGTCGCGCTGCCCGCCTACAAGCAGGGGCGCCCGGCCTCGGCCGAGGCCTTCAAGCTCTCGAGCAACGAGAACCCCTTCCCCCCGCACCCCGCGGTGCTCGCGGCGATCCGCGACCTCGATATCAACCGGTACCCGGATGCTACGGCCCTCGTCGTGCGCGAGCGCTTGGCCGAGCGGCACGACGTGACGCCCGACGAGATCATCGTGGGGGCCGGATCGGTCGCGCTGCTCGCGCAGCTCATCAGCGCGGCGGCGACCGTCGGCGACGAGGTCGTCTTCGCCTGGCGCAGCTTCGAGGCCTACCCCGGCCTCGTCACGGTCGCCGGCGCGACGAGCGTGCGCGTGCCGCTCACGGCGGATGCCCGGCACGACCTGCCCGCGATGGCCGCGGCCGTGACCGACCGCACCCGCGCCGTCATCGTGTGCACGCCCAACAACCCCACGGGCACGGTCGTGACGGCTGCCGAGTTCGAGGCCTTCATGGCGGCCGTGCCGAGCGATCTGCTCGTCATCCTCGACGAGGCCTACGCCGAGTTCATCGACGACGAGTCAGCGGTCGACGGGGCCGCGCTCGTGCGCCGCTACCCCAACCTCGTGATCCTGCGCACCTTCTCGAAGGCTTATGGGCTCGCGGGCCTGCGCGTCGGCTACGCGATCGGTCCGGTTGCCGTGCTCGACGCCGCGCGCAGCACGGCGATTCCGCTCGCCGTCACCGAGGCCGCGCAGCGCGCCGTGCTCGCGGCGATGCAGGTCGAGCCCGAGCTGCTCGCGCGCGTGCGCGAGCTCGCGGCGCGCCGCGACGCGGTGCAGGCGGCGCTGCGCGAGCAGGGCTGGCGCGTGCCGGTGTCGCAGGGCAACTTCGTCTGGCTGCCGACCGGGCCGTCCACGGCCGCCGCGGGCGAGGCCTTCGCCGCG
>LNFD01000366.1 GCA_001464255.1 Actinomycetales bacterium Ga0077552
AGGTGATCGAGTGGCCGCGCGTCGAGGTGATGCGCTCCTGGAGGATGCCCATCTCGTCGGCGAGGTTCGGCTGGTAGCCCACCGCGGAGGGCATGCGGCCGAGCAGGGTCGACACCTCGGAGCCCGCCTGCGTGAAGCGGAAGATGTTGTCGATGAAGAGCAGCACGTCCTGGTTCTGCACGTCGCGGAAGTACTCGGCCATCGTGAGGGCCGAGAGGGCGACGCGGAGACGGGTTCCCGGGGGCTCGTCCATCTGGCCGAAGACGAGGGCCGTCTTGTCGAAGACGCCCGCCTCCTCCATCTCGTGGATGAGGTCGTTGCCCTCACGGGTGCGCTCGCCGACACCGGCGAACACCGACACACCACCGTGGTCTTGCGCGACGCGCTGGATCATCTCCTGGATGAGCACGGTCTTGCCGACGCCGGCACCGCCGAAGAGGCCGATCTTGCCGCCGAGCACGTAGGGCGTGAGCAGGTCGATGACCTTGATGCCCGTCTCGAAGAGCTGCGTCTTCGACTCGAGCTGGTCGAAGGCCGGTGGCTTGCGGTGAATGGGCCAGCGCTCCGAGACCTCGATCGTCTCGCCGGGCGCGCCGTTGAGCACATCGCCCGTGACGTTGAATACCTTGCCCTTGGTGACGTCGCCGACGGGCACCGTGATGGGCGAGCCCGAGTCGCGCACCTCCTGGCCGCGCACGAGGCCGTCGGTCGGCTTGAGCGCGATCGCGCGCACGAGGTCGTCGCCGAGGTGCTGCGCGACCTCGAGGATGAGCTCGGTCGACTCGCCGTCGATCGTGATCGTGGTCGAGAGCGCGTTGTAGATGCCGGGGATGGCGTCGTGCGGGAACTCGATGTCGACGACCGGACCGGTCACGCGGGCGATGCGCCCGACTCCTGCGGAGGCAGCCTTCGCGGCCGGGGCCTTCTTGGTTGCGGTAGCCATGGTTTCTCTTCCTGTCGTCTCTGTGTGTGTCGGTGCGCGGTCGAGCCGCAGCTACTTCGAACCGAGGGCGTCGGCGCCGCCGACGATCTCGGAAATCTGCTGGGTGATCTCCGCCTGGCGGGCGTTGTTCGCCAGACGGGTGTAATCGGTGATGAGCTTGTCGGCATTGTCGCTCGCCGACTTCATCGCCTTCTGGCGCGCGGCGTGCTCGGAGGCGGCCGACTGCAGCATGGCGTTGAAGATGCGGCTCTCGATGTAGACCGGCAGCAGCGCGTCGAGCACCTTGTCGACCTCGGGCTCGAACTCGTACAGCGGAAGCACATCGGTCGCGCCCGGCTCGTCGACACCGTCGACGACCTCGAGCGGAAGCACGCGCACGATCTCGGGCGTCTGCGTCACGAGGCTCACGAAGCGGTTGTAGACGATGTGGATCTCGTCGACCCCGCCGTCGGTGCCACCGCGGACGAAGGCCTCGACGAGCGTGTCGGCGATCTCCTTCGCCGTGGCGAACTCGGGCTGGTCGGTGTTGCCCGTCCACGCCTGCTCGACCGGACGCCGGCGGAAGGCGAAGTACGACACGGCCTTGCGCCCGATGAGGTAGTTGACGACCTCGCGGCCCTCCTCCTCCAGCCGGGTGCGCAGCTCGTTCGCCTCACGGATCGCCTGCGAGCTGAAGGCACCGGCGAGACCGCGGTCTGAGGTGAAGACCACCACGGCAGCGCGGGTCGGGTTCTCACGCTCGGTCGTCAGCACGTGGTCGACGTTCGAGTAGGTCGCGACGGCCGAGACGGCGCGCGTCACCGCGCGCGCATACGGTCCGGAGGCCGACATCCGCGCCTGCGCCTTCTGGATCCGCGAGGCGGAGATGAGCTCCATCGCGCGCGTGATCTTCTTGGTCGTCTGGGCAGAACGAATCTTCTGCCGGTAGACCCGAAGTTGCGCTCCCATGGTTGGTTTCCGTTTCTTGGTCGGTGCTGTCGTGATCGATCGCCGGGATGGGGCGGGCGCGGGGCGCCCACCCCAGGGCCCTACTTCTTGCGGCGGACGATCTTCTCCTGGTTGATGTCCTCCGCCTCGACGGCGTCGAACTGCTCGCTGCCGGCGTGCACGCCGCCCTCTTCGCCGCCCTGGAAGGCGACGACGAACGCGTCGACGGCCTTCTCGAGCTCGGCCTCGGTCGCGTCGTCGAGCACGTTCGTCTCGCGCAGCGTCGTGAGGATCGTCGTGTTACGGCGCAGGTGGTCGAGCAGCTCGGCCTCGAACCGCAGAACGTCGTCGACGTCGACGGTGTCGAGCTTGCCCTTCGTGCCCGCCCAGATCGAGACGACCTGCTCCTCGACGGGGTACGGCGAGTACTGCGGCTGCTTGAGCAGCTCGGTCAGTCGCGCACCGCGCGAGAGCTGACGACGGCTGGCCGCGTCGAGGTCGCTCGCGAACATCGCGAAGGCCTGAAGCGAGCGGTACTGCGCGAGCTCGAGCTTCAAGGTTCCGGAGACCTTTTTGATGCTCTTCACCTGGGCGTCACCACCCACGCGCGACACCGAGATGCCGACGTCGACAGCGGGGCGCTGGTTGGCGTTGAACAGGTCGGACTGCAGGAAGATCTGGCCGTCGGTGATCGAGATCACGTTGGTCGGGATGTACGCCGAGACGTCGTTGGCCTTGGTCTCGATGATCGGCAGACCGGTCATCGAGCCCGCACCGAGCTCGTCCGAGAGCTTGGCGCAGCGCTCGAGCAGGCGGGAGTGCAAGTAGAAGACGTCGCCCGGGTAGGCCTCGCGCCCCGGCGGGCGGCGCAGCAGCAGCGAGACGGCGCGGTATGCCTCGGCCTGCTTCGACAGGTCGTCGAAGATGATGAGCACGTGCTTGCCGCCGTACATCCAGTGCTGGCCGATGGCCGAGCCGGTGTAGGGGGCGAGGTACTTGAAGCCCGCGGGGTCGGAGGCCGGAGCGGCGACGATCGTCGTGTACTCCATGGCGCCGGCCTCTTCGAGCGCGCCCTTCACGGCCGCGATCGTCGAGCCCTTCTGGCCGATGGCGACGTAGATGCAGCGCACCTGCTTGTTGGTGTCGCCCGACTCCCAGTTGGCCTTCTGGTTGATGATCGTGTCGATCGCGATGGCCGTCTTGCCGGTCTGGCGGTCGCCGATGATGAGCTGGCGCTGGCCGCGGCCGACGGGGATCATGGCGTCGATCGCCTTGATGCCGGTCTGCAGGGGCTCGTGCACGCTCTTGCGCTGCATGACGCCGGGCGCCTGCAGCTCGAGGGCGCGGCGGCCCTCGCTCGCGATCTCGCCGAGGCCGTCGATCGGCGCGCCGAGCGGGTCGACCACGCGGCCGAGGTAGGCGTCGCCGACGGGCACCGAGAGCACCTCGCCCGTGCGGGTGACCTCCATGCCCTCCACGATGCCGGTGAACTCGCCGAGCACGACGACACCGATCTCGTTCTCGTCGAGGTTCTGGGCGAGGCCCAGGGTGCCGTCGGAGAAGCGGATGAGCTCGTTCGCCATGACGCCGGGCAGGCCCTCGACGTGCGCGATGCCGTCCGCGGCGTCGATGACGTGACCGACCTCGGTGGCGACGGCCTTGCCCGGGGCGTAGGACTTCGCGAAGTTCTTCAGCGCGTCGCGGATCTCATCCGGGCTGATCGTCAGTTCTGCCATGTTCTTCCCTTTTCGTTCGAGCGCCCCTGCGGCCGCTCGTCTGGTATCTGGTGGGCTGCGCCTAACCGGCCAGCTGAAGCTTCACATCGGCCAGTCGCGAGGCGATGCTGCCGTCGATGACCTCATCGCCGACCTGCACGCGCACGCCGCCCACGAGGGAGGCGTCGACGACCTGGTTGACGACGTGCTCGCGGCCGTAGCGGCGCGCGATGCTCGCCGTCACCGCCGTCAGCTGCGCCGCCGAGAGCGGACGGGCGACCGTGACGGTCGCGACGCCCTTGCCCGCGGTGTCGGCGACCGTGGCCGCCGCGCTGCGCACGAGCTCGCCGATGCGGCGGCCGCGCGGCTGCTGCACGAGGTGGCCGGCGATCGCGAGCGTCTGCGCCGAGGCGCTGCCGCCGAGGAGGCTCTGCACGAGGCCGAGCTTGCCGGCCGCGGCGTCGCGCTTGCTGCCGATCGCGAGCTCGAGCTCGGCATCCGAAGTCACCGCACGACCGAACTCGAAGAGCTCGGCCTCGATGAGGCCGGGCGTCGTCGCGGTGGCGGCGATAGCCCGGATGCCCAGCTCTTCCAGCCCGGCGAGCAGGTCGTCACCGCTCGACCACCGGCTGCTGACGACGACGTCGATGAGGCCGCGAGCGGTCGAGCCGACCTCGCCGAACACGGTGGCGACAAGCGCCGACGTGCCCGCGGCGTCGCCCGAGGGGTTCGCGAGCGCGCCGAGGAGCTGCGTCGAGCCGCCGATCGTGCGGGCGGCGGCGAGCAGCTGCTCGCCCGTCGCCAGATCGACGCCCTTCGCGTCGGCCAGCGCGGAGCGAGCCGTCTGAAGAGCACTGCGCGTCGCGGAACCCATCGCTACTTGGCCGCCTTCTTGCTGGAAGCGGTGTCGTTCTCGAGGTCGGCGAGGAAGCGGTCGACGAGCGCGGTCGCGCGCTTGTCGTCGGCGAGGCTCTCGCCGATGACGCCGCTCGCGAGATCGAGGGCGAGCGAGCCGACCTCGGCGCGCAGCGCGACGAGCGCCGCCTGGCGCTCGGCCTCGATCTGCTGCTGGGCGGTCGCGGTGACGCGGGCCGCCTCGACCTGCGCCGCTTCCTTGAGCTCGGCCAGGATGGCGTTGCCCTCGGTACGCGCCTGCTCGCGGATCTTCGCCGCCTCGGCGCGCCCCTCGGCGAGCAGCGCGTTGTACTGCTCGAGGGCGGCCTTGGCCTCGGCCTGCGCCGACTCCGCCTTCTCGATGCCGCCCTCGATGAGCGCGGCGCGCTCGTCGAGCGTCTTCTGCATGCGAGGCAGCACCACGCGCCAGAAGAGCAGCAGCACGAGGATGAACGGGATCAGCGAGTAGACGATGTCGTACCACGCCGGAAGCAGCGGGTTCGGCGTCTCTTCCGCCGCGATGATGAGCTCTGCGAGCATGAAGGGATCCCTAGTTCGTGAAGATGAAGTACGTCGCGATGCCGATGAACGCGAGCGCCTCGGTGAAGGCGATACCGATGTACATGAGCACCGTCAGGCGGCCCTGCAGCTCGGGCTGACGGGCGACCGACTCGATCGTCTTGCCGACGACGATGCCGACGCCGATACCGGCACCGATGGCCGAGAGGCCGTAGCCGACGGTCGCGATGTTGCCGTTGATCTCAGCGAGAACCGTGTTTGCGTCCACGAGGGGTGTTTCCTTCCGTATCGGAACCGGGCGTGCGGGTGCGCGCCCGGAGGGTCGTTTCTAGTGCTCGTCTGCCAGCGCGAGCTGGATGTAGACGGTGGTCAGGAGGGCGAAGACGTAGGCCTGCAGCACCGAGACGAGGATCTCGAAGAACGTGAAGGCCGTGCCGAACGCGAGGGTCACCGCGCTCGCCGCGATCCACCAGCCGCCCAGCTCGACCATGAAGAACGCGGTGGCCGAGAAGAACAGCACGAGGAGCAGGTGGCCGACGATCATGTTCATGAGCAGTCGGAGCGTGAGCGTGACGGGCCGCAGCACGAACATCGAGACGAACTCGATGGGCGTGACGATGATGTAGAGGAACGGGGGCACGCCGGGCGGGAAGAGCGCGTTGCGCAGGAAGGCCCAAGGGTGCTTGCGGAGGCCCGCCCAGATGAAGGCGATGTACGCGGCGACCGCGAGCACGAGCGGCATGCCGATGACCGAGTTCGCCGAGATGTTGATGCCCGGCACGATGCCCGTGAGGTTCATGAACAGCACGAGGAAGAAGATCGTCGTGATGAGCGGCAGGAAGCGCTTGCCGTCTTTCTGGCCGAGCAGGTCTTCGACGATGCTCTTGCGCACGAACTCGAGACCCATCTCGATCGTGCCCTGGAAGCGGCCCGGGACGAGCTGCATCTTGCGGGTACCGAGCCAGAAGAGGATGAAGATGAGGGCCACGATGACGAGCCGCAGCAGCATGATGCGGTTCATCTCGAAGAACTCGTTGCCCTCGAAGAAGATGGCCGGCGGGAAGAAGTCGAGGATCGACGGACCCTTGAACTCCGGAGCATCCGTCGCCGGAGTGGTCGCGAAAGCGAGGGCGGGGATCAGGGCAGCAGCGCTCAGGGGAGTCTCCAGCATCGGGGCGAAACGGTCGGCTTCGCGGCGATCGGCGGCGGTCCCTCCACCCTACCAAGAGAACGGGGTGCCGCCGAACGCGGGGCGGCCGATCGACCGCGCCTCGAAGGGCCTTCTCAGGGCGTGGTCATCAGAGGGCGGGGTCGTCAGAGATCGGGGATCTCGTCCTTGCCCGGCAGCCGCACGTCGCTCACGTAGGGCACGCGCGAGCGGGTCACGGCGATGATGTCGGTGACGAGCCCGCCGATCACGGCGGCGACGAGGCACACGAAGAGCACGACTGGCTCGACGAACGCGGCATCGCGCAGCGTGAAGACGAGCACGAGGAAGACGACGAACTTCAGGATCCACGCGCCGATGACGATGCCGAAGTAGGCGGGCGACAGCAGATCGCTGCCCGTGACGCGATCGGCCAGCAGGATGCTCGCCGCCGTGAGCGCGAGGAACACGAACCCCATGCCGGCACCGATGAGCGCGCTCAGCATGCCGGGCAGCTCGGCGACGAGCGCGCCCGCGACGCTGCCGATGATCGCGATCGCGAAGGACAGCGCGGCTCCGTAGACGAGCGCGCGGCGCAGCACCGGTGCGGCGGTGGACGGTCGATCGGTGGTCATCGGACTTCCTCCAGGGGATCGGGAGCGGCGGCATCCAGCGGATCGAAGCGCGCGAGCGCCTCCTCGCCCTCGGGGGCCGATTGCGCGACCGCCTCGATGCGCTTGCGGCGACTGAGCGGGGCGAGCGTGACGAGCGTGCAGGCCACGAGCCCGACGACCATCGCGGTGAGCGCCCACCACCAGGCGAAGAACAGGAAGAGCAGGGCGCCGAAGGCGACGACGGCCGTCCAGGCGTAGAAGATCAGCACGGCGTGGAAGTGCGAGTGGCCCATGTCGAGCAGGCGGTGGTGCAGGTGCTTGCGGTCGGCGCTGAACGGCGACTTGCCCGCGCGCAGGCGCCGCAGCACCGCGAGGCCGAAGTCGAGCAGCGGCACGATGAGCACCGCGAAGGGCAGCAGCAGCGGGATGAACGCGGGCACGAGCTGGCTGCGGTCGATGCCGGGATCGATCTGGCCCGTGACGGAGATGGTCGAGACCGCCATGAGCATGCCGACGACGAGGGCTCCCCCGTCGCCCATGAAGATCTTGGCCGGGTGCCAGTTGAACGGCAGGAAGCCTGCGGTCGCACCGAGCAGCACGGCCATGACGAGCGAGGCGAGGTTGAAGGCCGTCTGCGCCGTGTCGATCGACAGCAGATAGCTGTAGATGAAGAACACGGAGCCCGCGATGATCGTGACGCCCGCGACGAGGCCGTCGAGGCCGTCGATGAAGTTGACGGCGTTCATGACGAGCACGACCGCGAGCACCGTGACGATGAGCGACATGGTCGGCGAGAGCAGCGTGATGCCGCCATCGGGGCCGATGGGCAGCGAGGTGAGCTGCAGGCTCGACCAGGCGAGGAACCCCGCGATGAGCAGCTGCCCGGCGAGCTTCGTCATCCAGTCGAGGTCGTAGAGGTCGTCGACCACCCCGAGGCCGAGCATGATGAGCGCCGAGGCGACGATCGCGATGATCGGGAACGGGTCGGCGTAGACGAGGTCGAACCAGCTGATCTGCGAGGCGATCGCGAGGGCCACGACGATGCCGATGACGATCGCGATGCCGCCGAGGCGCGGCGTTGGCGTCGTGTGCACATCGCGCTCTCGGATGCCCGGGTAGAGCTTGAAGCGATGGCTCAGCCGCAGCACCCCCCACGAGGCGGCGAAGCTCACGAGGCCCGCGATGAGGGCCACGAGCAGGTAGAAGGTCACGACACCAGCTCGGCGCCGACGACCCGGATGATCTCCTCGTCGGGGATCACGCCGTGGCGCACGATGCGCAGCTTCCCCTCGGGCAGGTGCAGGCTCGTGGCGTCGACGATAGTCGACCCGGGATCGGCGCCGGCCGGCAGGGCGCCGCCGACGGTGCCGCCGTCGAGATACACGCTCACGCGGTCGCCGAGCATCGCGAGGGCCTCCTGCGCGGTCGTCGCGGCGGGCATCCCGCTGATATTGGCGCTCGAGACGGCGAGCGGGCCGGTGTCGGCCAGCAGGTGCCGGGCGTGCGTGTTGTCGGGCATGCGCAGGGCCACGGTGCCGCGCGTCTCGCCGAGATCCCACGCGAGCGACTCGCGCGCCTCGACGATGACCGTGAGGCCGCCGGGCCAGAACTCGGTCACGAGCTTCTCGACAGCCTCGGGCACGCTCTCGGCGAGGGCGGTGAGGGTGGGAATGCCCGGGATGAGCACGGGCGGCGGGGCGTCGCGCCCGCGCTCCTTCGCATCGAGCAGTCGCTGCACGGCCGCCGGCCGGAAGGCGTCGGCCGCGACCCCGTAGACGGTGTCGGTGGGGATCACGACGAGCTCGCCGCGGCCGATGGCACCGCGGGCCGCCCGCAGACCCTCGAGCAGCTCGCTCTCGACGGAGCAGTCGTACACGGTGGTCATGATGCGTTCATCGTACTGGGGCAGACTGTGGGGCGTGACCCTGCTCTTCGTGTTCGACATGGACGACGTTCTCTACGATTACGACTGGCGCGCGCGCATGGAGGAGCTCACGGCGATCACCGGGCACGACCTGCACGAGCTGCGCCGCCGCTGGTGGATCAGCGGCATGGAGTGGAAGGCCGAGGCGGGCGACCCGAGCGACCCGGACGAGTACCTCGCGATGGTGACGAGCGTCATCGGCGCACCCGTGTCGCGGCAGGAGTGGGTACGCATCCGCGCCGAGGCCACGCACGCCCGACCCGCCGCGCTCGACGCCGTGCGCCGCGCCGCCGAGCTCGGGCAGGTCGCGCTGCTGACCAACAACGGCATCCTCATCCACCACCACCTGCACGAGGTGGCGCCCGAGCTCGTGCCCATCATGGGGCGCGAGCACATGTTCGCCTCGTCGTTCTTCGGTGCCCGCAAGCCCGACCCGCTCGTCTTCGAGCGCGTGCTCGCCCACTACGGGGCGGCGGCCGCCGACACCTTCTTCGCCGACGATCTCACCGAGAACGTCGCCGGCGCCGAGTCCATCGGTATCACCGGGCACGTCTACCGCGACGAGGCCTCGCTGCTCGCCGCGATCGAGGCCTTCGCCGAGAAAGCGCTCGCGGCCTAGTCATCACTGCCCGCTACGGTGGGGCATGACGACTTCTGAAGCGGCGCCGGCCCTGCTGCACCTGGGCGTCATCGCGACCTCGCGCAAGCCCGACGAGCACCGCCTGCCGATCCACCCCGGCCACCTCGAGCGCATCGATGCCGACCTGCGCGCGAGCATGACGCTCGAGCGCGGCTACGGGGCGCGGTTCGGCATCGCGGATGCGGAGCTCGAGCCCCTCGTCGGCCCCCTGGTCGACCGCGCCGACGTCATCGCCCGTTCCGACGTCGTGCTGCTGCCGAAGCCGCAGGCTGCCGACCTCGCCGAGCTTCGCGACGGCCAGACGCTGTGGGGCTGGCCGCACTGCGTGCAAGACCGCGCGATCACCCAGCTCGCGATCGACAAGCACCTCACCCTCATCGCGTGGGAGGCGATGAACCACTGGCGCGCCGACGGCAGCTTCGGCCTGCACGTCTTCCACAAGAACAACGAGCTCGCGGGCTACTGCTCCGTCATCCACGCGCTGCAGCTGTGCGGCTCGACGGGCGACTACGGCCGGCGCCTGACCGCGGTCGTGATCGGGTTCGGGGCGACCGCGCGCGGTGCGGTGACGGCGCTCAACGCGCACGGCATCCACGATGTGCGCGTGCTCACGAACCGCGACATCGCGGCCGTGGGCTCGCCCATCCCCTCCGTCGACATCGTGCAGTTCGAGCACGATCCCGAGTCGCCGTTCGCGAGCACCGTCAACACCGACGAGGGCCCCGTGGCCTTGCCCGCCTACCTCGCGGCGAACGACATCGTCGTGAATTGCACGCTGCAGGACCCGAACGCTCCCCTGACCTACCTGCGGCTCGAGGACCTCGACGCGTTCCGGCCGGGTAGCCTCATCGTCGACGTCTCGATCGACGAGGGCATGGGGTTCAGCTGGGCGCGCTCCACCTCGTTCGCCGAGCCGATGATCACCGTGGGCGAGTCGACGAACTACTACGCCGTCGACCACAGCCCCTCGCTGCTGTGGAACTCGACGACGTGGGAGATCAGCGAGGCGCTCCTGCCGTTCCTCCGCACCGTCATGGAGGGCCCGGCGTCGTGGGCGGGGTCGGACACCATCACGCGCGCGATCGAGATCGAGGATGGCCGGGTGCGCAACGAGGCGATCCTGCGGTTCCAGGGGCGGTCGGCGGAGTACCCGTACACGTCGGCGTGAGCTGGTCGGCTAGCGGTGCGCGGTCGTCGCGCGGTCGCGGCCGAGCAGGTCGCGGTGCGAGGCGACCGCGGTGAAGCCGCCCGCGCGCACGATCGCCGCGATGGGCGCGGCCTGCAGCTCGCCGTGCTCGATCACGAGGGTGCCGCCGGGGCGCAGCAGGCGGTGGGCCGTGGCGACGAGCGCGCGCACGGCGTCCAGCCCGTCGGCCGCGTACTCGGGGTCGAAGAGGCGCACCTCGGGGTCGCGGGGAACCGCGCCCATGGGGATGTAGGGCGGGTTGGAGGCGACGACGTCGACGGTTCCGTCGAGGTCGGGCAGAGCATCCGCGAGATCGGCGAAGACGAGCCGCACGCGGTCGTCGCCGTAGCGGCGCACGTTGCGGGTGGTCCAGACGAAGGCGGGAGCCGAGTTCTCGACGGCGACGACCTGCGCGTGCGGCACCTCGACCGCCATCGCGAGGGCGATCGCGCCGCTGCCGCTGCCGAGGTCGACGGCGAGCGGGCTCGGGCTCGGCACGGCCGCGAGGGCGTCGATCGCGAACTGCACGACGAGCTCGGTCTCAGGCCGGGGCACGAACACCCCGGGGCCGACCGCGAGCTCGAGGGTGCGGAACGGCGCGATGCCGGTGATGTGCTGCACGGGCTCGCGCGTCGCCCGCCGCTCGACGTACTCGGTAATCGTCATGACCTGCTCGGCGTCGACGGGCGCGCCGATGAGGGCCTTGGCCTGCACCTGCCCGCGGCTCATGCCGAGCACGTGCCCGATGAGCAGGTCGGCGTCGGCCTCGGGGCTCGGCACACCAGCCTCGGCGAGCACCGTGATGGCGTGCTCGCGCAGCGCCGCGAGGTCGGGCTTGCTCACGGCTCAGGCGTCGGTGTCGCCGAGAGCCGCGAGCCGCGCCTCCTCGTCGAACGAGATGCACGACTCGACCACCGGGGCGAGCGCGCCGTTCATGACGGCGTCGAGGTTGTAGGCCTTGTAGCCCGTGCGGTGGTCGGCGATGCGGTTCTCGGGGAAGTTGTAGGTGCGGATTCGCTCCGAGCGGTCCATGCCGCGGATCTGGCTCTTGCGGGCGTCGCTCGCGACCGCATCACGCTCCTCCTGCTGCCGCGCGAGGATGCGGGCGCGCAGCACGCGCATCGCCGCCTCGCGGTTCTGAAGCTGGCTCTTCTCGTTCTGCATCGCCACGACGATGCCCGTCGGCAGGTGGGTGATGCGCACCGCGGAGTCGGTCGTGTTGACCGACTGGCCACCGGGGCCGCTCGAGCGGTAGACGTCGATCTTGAGGTCGTTCTGGTTGATCTCGACCTCTTCGGGCTCGTCGACCTCGGGGAAGACGAGCACGCCCGTCGTCGAGGTGTGGATGCGCCCCTGCGACTCCGTCGCCGGCACGCGCTGCACGCGGTGCACGCCGCCCTCGTACTTGAGGCTGGCCCACGGGCCCTCAGCGGGATCGCTCGAGGACCCCTTGATGGCGACCTGCACATCTTTGTAGCCGCCCATGTCGCTGCGGGTGGCGTCGAGCAGCTCGACCTTCCAGCCGCGCGACTCCGCGTAGTAGCTGTACATGCGCAGCAGGTCGGCCGCGAACAGCGCCGACTCCTCGCCGCCCTCGCCGCCCTTGATCTCCATGATGACGTCGCGCCCGTCGTCAGGGTCGCGCGGGATCAGGAGCCGGCGCAGCTTCTCGGCGCGCTCGGTCACGGCCTGCTCGAGCACGGGCACCTCGTCGGCGAACGCCTCGTCGTCCTTCGCGAGCTCACGGGCCGCGACGAGGTCGTCGGAGGCCTGCTGCCACTTGCTGTGGGCATCCACGATCTGGCTCAGCTCGGCGTAGCGCCGGTTGAGCTTCTTCGCGCGCGCGGCATCGGCGTGCACGGCGGGGTCGCCGAGCTGCTCCTGCAACGATTCGTGCTCGGCGATGAGGGCGCCGACCGACTCGAACACGGCGTCCCTAGCCGTCGACGTGCGTCGACGCCTGCGGCAGCGACTTCTGCACGGCCACGAGGAACTCGACGTTCGAGGCGGTGTCTTTCAGCTTGCCGAGCACGAGCTCGAGCGCCGCTTGCGTGTCGAGGCTCGCGAGCGCACGGCGCAGCTGCCACGTGACGCGCACCTCGTCGGCGCCGAGCAGCATCTCCTCGCGGCGCGTGCCCGAGGCCGAGATGTCGACGGCCGGGAAGATGCGCTTGTCGGCGAGCTGGCGCGAGAGCCGCAGCTCCATG
>LNFD01000367.1 GCA_001464255.1 Actinomycetales bacterium Ga0077552
CCCCTCCTCCCGGCCCACCACGCTCGAGCTCGACCGCGAGCTGCGCTGGTACCGCCTCGACATCATCGACCGGGTCGCCGGCGGACCGCTCGACACCCGCGGCGAGGTCGAGTTCGAGGCCTTCTGGCGCTCCCCCGACGCCCGCGGCTCGCAGCGCGAGCGCAGCAGCTTCGTGCGCGAGGGCGGACGCTGGTTCTACGTTGCCGAGGCCTGAACCAGCGGTCGCTCGCTCGCGGTGCCGTCGAGCACCGCGTCGAGCGCGGCCTCGAGATCGCGCCACAGGTCGGCCCCCGACTCGAGCCCGATCGACAGGCGCACGATTCCGGCCCCGGGGCGGGCATCCGGCGCCACCGGGCGGTGCGTGAGCGATGCCGGATGCTGCACCAGCGAATCGACGCCCCCGAGCGACACGGCGTGCGTGAAGAGTCGCAGCGATCCCGTGAGCGCCTGCGCGGCCGCGTATCCCCCGGCCAGGTCGACGGCCAGCATCGCACCGGGCCCGCGCAGCTGCGTGCCGAGCAGCCCCCGCGGGTCGGATCCGGGCAGGCCCGGGTAGTGCACGCGCGCGACGGCGGGGTGCTGGGCCAGCAGCACGGCCAGCTCCGCCGCCGTCGCCTGCTGGGCCCGCACCCGCAGCGCGAGCGTCGGCAGGCCCCGGTGCAGCAGGTAGGCGCCGAGCGGGTGCAGCAGACCGCCCGTGATCGCCCGCACGGGCCGGATCGCGGTGGCCCACTCGGCGCTCGTCGCGACAACTCCCCCCATGGCGTCGCCGTGGCCGCCGAGGTACTTCGTAGCGCTGTGCAGGGCGAAGGCGGCACCGTGCGCGAGCGGGTTCTGCAGCACGGGCGTCGCGAAGGTGCTGTCGACCATGACGGGCACGTCGCCCGCCGCCGCGACGACCGAGGCGATATCGACGAGCTCGAGCGTCGGATTGCACGGCGTCTCCATGACGACGAGGCAGGTGTCGTCGCGCACGGCGTCGCCGACCTCGTCGGGGGCGCAGAACGTCGTCTCGGCGCCGAGCAGCCCCGAGGCGAGCAAGTGGTCGGTGCCGCCGTAGAGCGGGCGCACGGCGACGACATGCCGGCCCCGACCGCGGTTCATCGCCGCGAGGAGCGTGGCCGAGAAGGCTGCCATGCCCGAAGCGAAGGCCACGGCCTCAGCAGCACCCTCGAGTGTGGCGAGCGCCTCCTCGAAGCGCGCCACGGTCGGATTCCACAGCCGCGCGTAGACGTTGCCGCCCTCGGTCGGATGCCCGCCCGTCGCGATCGCCTCGTACGACGCTCCCCCGGCGTCGATGTCGGGCAGCGGATTCGTCGTCGACAGGTCGATCGGCAGCGCGTGCACGCCCAACGCGGTCAGGTCGTCGCGCCCCGCGCGCACGGCGATGGTCTCGAAGGCGTCGTGCAGACCCGAAGCGTCGTTGCTCGTCATGCGTCGATTCTGGCGCTCTCTGCGCCAGAAGTGAGATGCACCCGCAGGTTCTGCGTCGATTGACGCGTGCGACGCGCATGCTTCATGCTGGCCGGATGCTCGACTCGCCTCCGTCGCAGAACGCGCGCCCCGCATCCCTCGACGCCGTCGACCTCTCGATGCTCGCCGAGCTCGAACGCAACGGGCGCCTCACGAACGCCGCACTCGCGGCCCGCGTCGGCATCGCCGAGTCGACGTGCACGCAGCGGTTGCGGTCGCTCCGCGATCGCGGGGTCATCCGCGGCTTCCGCGCCGAGATCGAGCCCGCCGCGCTCGGGCTCACCCTGCAAGCGCTCATCACGGTGCGGCTGGGCACGCACGGGCGCGAGCAGATCCGCGGCTTCGAGCAGCGCGTGCGGTCGCTGCCGAGCGTGCTCACCGCCTTCCATGTCGCCGGGGCCGACGACTACCTGCTGCACGTCGCGGTCGAGTCGGCCGCGGCGCTGCGCGAGCTCGTGCTCGAGCACCTGACGACCCACCCGCACGTGCGCCACGTCGAGACGCAGCTCGTCTTCGAGGTGCTCGAGGGCGCCGGCATGGTGCCGAGCAGCGCACCGCGGTCGACGTAGCCCCCGGCACGGCCCGCTAGCGCTGGGTCGCCGCCGCCCAGGCCTCGAGCTTGGAGGCGGCCGCTCCCGAGTCGATCGCGGCCGCCGCGACCTCGAGCTGCTCGGCGAGCCGCTCGGGCAGGGGGCGGCGCAACTGTTCCGGGTCCTGCGCGAGGCGGAACGAGACGAGCCCCGCGGCGGCGTTGAGCAGCACGATATCGCGCACCGGCCCCGCCTCGCCGGCGAGCACGGCCCGCGCGAGGCCCGCATTGTGCTCGGGCGTCGAGCCGAGGATGTCGTCGATCGCCGCGGTCGGGATGCCCAGTTCGCGCGGGTCGAGGTCGTGCTCGGTCACGAAGCCGCGCGAGATCTCCCAGATGTGGCTGTGACCCGTCGTCGTGATCTTGTCGATGCCGTCGTCGCCCCGGTACACGAGAGCGGTCGCCCCGCGGGTGCGGAACACGCCCACCACGAGCGGCACGCGGTCGAGGCTCGCCACACCGACCGCCGAGGCCTCGGGCCGCGCGGGGTTGCACAGCGGGCCGAGGATGTTGAAGACCGTCGAGATGCCGAGCTGGCGCCGCGGCGGGCCGGCGTGCCGGAACCCCGGGTGGAAGACCGCCGC
>LNFD01000368.1 GCA_001464255.1 Actinomycetales bacterium Ga0077552
TCGAGCTCGATGTTCACGCCGAGCACGCCGAGCACGTCGGAGGCGCCGGAGGCCGAACTCGCGCCGCGGTTGCCGTGCTTGGCGACCGGCACGCCCGTGGCCGCCACGACGATCGAGGCGATCGACGAGACGTTGACGACGGCTCCGTAGGGGTCTCCCCCGGTGCCGACGATGTCGAGCACCATGGAGTCGATCTCGAGCGAACGAGCGTGCCGCAGCGCAGCATCCCGGAAGCCCACGATCTCGTCGACGGTCTCACCCTTCGCACGCAGGGCCACCAGGAAGCCGCCCAGCTGCGCCTCGGTCGCCTCGCCCGAGACGACCTGCTCCATGGCCCACGACGCCTCCGCGATAGAGAGATCGTCGCCATCGAGCATGCGGGTGAGGATGCGGGGCCACGTGGGGGTCGTCGACATGGTCCGATGCTACTTTCTCGCCGGAATCGGGGGTGTCGCC
>LNFD01000369.1 GCA_001464255.1 Actinomycetales bacterium Ga0077552
GTCGCCGTCTTCCTCGCCAGCTTCGTGCCCTTCGTCGGGGCGATCGTCACCGGCTCGCTCGCCGTGATCATCGCCCTCATCTACAACGGGCCGTTCATCGCCCTGCTCATGCTCGCGGGTGTTCTGCTCGTGCAGCAGATCGAGGGCAATGTGCTGCAGCCGCTCGTCATGGGCCCTGCGGTGCGCGTGCATCCTGTGGCCGTCGTCTTCGCCGTCGCGGCCGGCGGTCTCATCGCGGGGATTCCCGGCACCCTCTTCGCGGTGCCGATCGTGGCCTTCCTCAACGTGGTCGTGCGCTACATCGCCAGCGGTCGATGGCGCGAGGTGCCGAACCCCACGCTCACCGACATCCTGCCCGGCACGCCGACCCCCGCACCCCTGGAGCGCTCATGACCGCCGCACCCCTCACGATCGCCGGCCCCAGCCTCGCCGAGGTCGAGGCCGCGCGCCTGGTCGTCAGCCGCGTGGCCGAGGTCACGCCCATGGAGACCTCGCGGTACCTCAGCGACGTGCTCGGCGCGCCCGTGCACCTCAAGTGCGAGAACCTGCAGCGCACGGGCTCGTACAAGATCCGCGGCGCGTACAACCGCATCTCGCGCTTGAGCGACGAGGAGAAGGCGCGCGGCGTCGTCGCCGCGAGCGCCGGCAACCACGCGCAGGGCGTCGCCTTCGCGGCGCGCGAGCTCGGCATCCAGGCCACGATCTTCATGCCCATCGGCGTCGCGCTGCCCAAACTGCAGGCCACGCGCCACTACGGCGCCGAGGTCGTGCTGCGCGGCCACACCGTGAGCGAGCCGCTCAAGGCCGCTCAGGAGTTCGCCGAGCGCACGGGCGCCGTGTACATCCCGCCCTTCGACCACGCCGACGTCGTGGCGGGGCAGGGCACGCTGGGTCTCGAGCTGCTCGAGCAGGTGCCCGAGCTCGAGACCGTGGTCGTTCCGATCGGCGGCGGGGGGCTCATCTCGGGCGTGGCGAGCGTGCTCAAGCGGCGCGCGGCCGAGCTCGGGCGCAGCATCCGCGTCATCGGGGTGCAGGCGGCCAATGCGGCCGCGTACCCCGTCTCGCTCGCGGCCGGGGCCGTCACCGAGATCACCATCTCGCCCACGATCGCCGACGGCATCGCCGTCGCCAAGCCCGGCAAGCTCAACTTCGAGATCGTGCGGGATGCCGTGGACGAGGTCGTCACGGTCGACGACGACGACATCGCGCGCGCGATGCTCGTGCTGCTCGAGCGCGCCAAGATGGTGGTCGAGCCGGCAGGCGCCGTCGGGGTCGCGGCGATCATGACCGGCAAGATCACGGCGAGCGGGCCGACCGTCGTCGTGCTCTCGGGCGGCAACATCGACCCGCTCATCATGGAGCGCGTCATCGCCCACGGCCTCGCCGCCTCCGAGCGGTACCTCAAGCTGCGCATCCCGCTGCCCGACCGGCCCGGCCAGCTCGCGCGCACGAGCGAGATCATCGCCGACCAGAACGCCAACGTCGTCGAGGTGCTGCACACGCGTCACGGCTCGGGGCTCGCGATCAGCCAGGTCGAGCTCGAGCTGCACATCGAGACGCGCGGGCCCGAGCACGCCGAGCAGGTCATCGGTGCGTTGCGCGAGGCAGGATATGACCCGCGGACGACGTTGTAGCGTTCGCGCGCGCCGCTGACGCGGCGCGGGATACGACCCGCGGACGACGCTCTAGCCGGTGTAGGTGCTCACGTCGACGATCGTCACAGCGATCTCCTTGCCGTTGGGCGCGGTGTAGCTGACGGTGTCGCCGATGGATGCGCCGAGGATCGCCTGGCCGAGCGGGCTCGCCTCGCTGTAGACGTCGATGTCGCTCTCGTCGCCGACGATCTCGCGGTTGCCGAGCAGGAAGCGCTCCTCATCGCCGAGGATCGTGGCGGTCACGACGGTGCCCGGCTCGACCACGCCGTGCGCCGTGGGCGGCACGCCGACGACGGCCGTGCGCAGCAGCTCGGTGAGGGTGCGGATGCGCGCCTCGATCTTGCCCTGCTCGTCCTTCGCGGCGTGGTAGCCGCCGTTCTCCTTGAGGTCGCCCTCATCGCGCGCCGCCTCGATGCGCTTCGCGATCTCGGCGCGGCCCGTCGTCGAGAGGTGCTCGAGCTCGGCCGAGAGGCGATCGTGCGCCTCCTGCGTGAGCCACTGCGTGGTCGTGCCCGCGGTGTCGTTCATGGCAATCCCCTCCTGACGCAGCAGAACCGGCCCGCGGGCCGGTTCTGTTTCTCGATTCCGGCGATGCTACGGGAGCCAGCACCGGTAGGGCAAACCCGTGACGGGCCGCTCGGCGGTGCGCAGCGATTCGACGAGCACGCGCGTGCGCTCGGTCGAGGGCGGCAGGTCGACGACCTTCCAGCCCACGATGCCGAAGCTCTCGTTGAGGGCCTGAACGGCGCACGACACGGCCGTGCCCGGCTCGACGGAGACCTCCCAGCGCACGTCGATCGAGCGGTCGGTGACGTTCGCGTAGCCGAGCTCGCGCGTCTCCAGCTCGGCGTTCGTGCCCGAGAGTCCGCCCCACACGACCCAGGCCGTGAAGACGACGGCGAACACGACACCCGCGACGATCATGGCGGTGCGCGTGCGACGCTCGGCGCCCGCGGTGCGACCGTAGCGCTCGTCGAGTCGCTGCTGCGGGCTGCTCACGGCGGCCGGTCCTCCCTCGTGCGGCGCGGCCCGGTGGGCCGCTCAGGTGCGATCGCTACCCTGGTGATCAGCGTAGAGCGCCGAGGTGAGGGTTCTCTCAACCGGCCCGACCGTCCGACCGCTTCTGGAGCATCCCGTGATCTGGTACCCCCTCGCAGCCGTGCTGCTTCCGACGGGCATCGGCCCGAACCCGATCGACGACCCCGGCACGCCGCCCGACTTCGACCCCAACACGGTCACGCCGGGGGTCGCCGGATTCGTCGCGATCGCGCTCGTGGCGATCGCCGTCATCTTCCTGCTCGTCGACATGACCCGCCGCATCCGACGAGTGCGTTACCGCGGCGAGGTGCGCGAGCGGCTCGAGGCCGAGCAGGCGATGATCGCCGAGGGCGGGCCCGCCGAGCCCGAGCCCGAGCAGCCCGCCGAGCGCTAGGCGGCGCTACCCGCCGAAGGGCGGGTCGAGGGCGACGAGCAGCACGCCCGTCCAGTGGCAGAGGAACGCCACGACCGTGAGCGTGTGGAAGATCTCGTGGAAGCCGAACACGCCCGGCACGGGGTTGGGCTTCTTGATGCCGTAGACGATGGCGCCGGCCGTGTAGGCCAGCCCGCCGACGATGACGAGCACCATCATGGCCGCGTTGGCGGTGAAGAGGTCGACGATGTAGAGCACGGCCGCCCAGCCCAGCATCACGTAGAGCGGCACGTAGGCCCAGCGCGGGGCGTTGATCCAGAACACCCGGAAGCCGATGCCCAGCAGGGCGCCGCTCCACACGAGCACGAGCAGCAGGTACCCCTTCTCGGGCGGCAGCGCCATGATCGACAGCGGCGTGTAGGTGCCCGCGATGAGCAGGAAGATATTGGCGTGGTCGAAGCGCTTGAGCAGCACGCGCGTGCGGTCGCTCCAGGTGAAGCGGTGATAGGTCGCCGAGATGCCGAACAGCAGCAGCGACGAGAGCACGAAGACCCCACTCGACCACTTCGCCGCGGCCCCGTCGGCGACGATGATGAGCACGACGCCAAGCACGATCGCGAGCGGGAAGGTGGCGGCGTGGATGAGCCCCCGCCAGGTCGGCTTCTGCTCGAGCGCGGCGTACTCGATCGACTCCTCGAGCAGCGGCACGTTGGGCAGGTCGGTACCGGGTTCGTCGTCGATCGGCCGCTCGGCGGAGGAGGGGGAGGTCATGCCGCGATGATACGGGAGCCCCATCGATCGAGCCCGCCTCTTGGATGCCCGGCACAACGTCGGCCGGGTGGACTACCGTAGCCCTGTGCGATCGTCGAGAACTCCCCGGGGTCGCGGCCTGCTCTACCAGCTCTACATGCGCCGCCTTCGTCGGCAGCTGGCCGACGCGACCCACCCGCGCCACGTCGCCATGATCCTCGATGGCAACCGTCGCTGGGCGCGCCTTCGTGTCGGCGGAACGACCGCCCACGGCCACCGCGCCGGGGCCGAGAAGATCGTCGAGTTCCTGCGCTGGTGCGACGAGGCCGGCATCGGCGTCGTGACCCTCTACCTGCTCTCGACCGACAACCTCACGGGGCGCGAGACCGACGAGCTGCGCGAGCTCATCGGCATCATCGGCGCCCTCGCCGGCGACCTGTCGTCGATCGACGACTGGCGGGTGCAGCACGTCGGCAGCCGCGATGGCCTGCCCGAGCAACTGCTCGCCGAGCTCGACGCCGCCGAGGGGCGCGGTGCCGGCAAGTCGGGCCTGCACATCAACCTCGCCGTGGGCTACGGCGGTCGCCGTGAGATCGCCGATGCGGTGCGCGCGATCGTGCACCACCACGCGGAGAGCGGGGGAACGCTCGACGAGCTCGCCGAGCTCGTCACCCCCGAGAAGATCGCCGAGCATCTGTACACCGGCGGCCAGCCCGACCCCGACCTCGTCATCCGCACCTCGGGCGAGCAAAGGCTGAGCGACTTCATGCTGTGGCAGAGCGCGCACAGCGAGTTCTACTTCGTCGAGGCTCTCGGCCCCGACCTGCGCGAGGTCGACTTTCTGCGCGCGCTGCGCGACTTCTCGCGGCGCCAGCGGCGGTTCGGGCAGTAGCCATGTCGACGCTCGACGCCTTCGTCGCCGGCTTCTCGGAGGAGCCCGGCTACCTCAACCACCCGCGCCTCTCTCCGATCGGCGAGCACGCGTTGGCGGAGGAGCGCGCGATGGCCGACGTGCTCTCGCACGCGCGCTTCGGCGCCTTCGCGACGCTCGACGATCAAGACGAGCGCGTGCGCACCTCGGTCGCCGCGCTCGTGCGCATGCGCCCCGACCAGGTGGTGTTCCAGCCCTCCACGAGCCAGGCGCTCATGCACGTCATGTTCGGCCTGACCGGGGGCGTCGCGGCATCATCGGGCGAGTTCCCGGCCGTCGGGTACGCCATGGCGCGGGCCGCCCAGGCGCTCGGTGTGCTCGTGCCGCACACCATCACTCCCGAGCACGAGCGCGTGACCCCCGGCGTCGTGCGCGACCAGCTGGCCTCGTCGGTCGTCGCCGTCGTCGTCAGCCTCGTCGACTACCGCACGGGTCACCTCGTCGACCTCGAGGGCATCCGACAGGTCATCGGCGACCGCCTCCTCATCGTCGACGCCATCCAGGGGGCGGGCATCGTGGATGCTCCGTGGGAGGTCGCCGACGTCATCGCCTCGGGCGGCCAGAAGTGGTTGCGCGCGGGGCAGGGCACCGGGTTCCTCGCCCTGAGCGACCGTGCCCGGGAGCAGCTCACGCCCGTCTGGTCGGGCTGGCTCGCGCACGGCAGCCCCGAGCTGCTGCACGACATCGTCGAGCCGGCGGCCGACGCCTCGGCGTTCCGGGTGGGCTATGCCGACGCGTTCGCGCAGGCCCGCCTGGCCGGGGCGGTCGACGCGGTCATGGCCGCCGGTGTGCCGAGCATCCGAGAGGCGATCGACGAGCGCACGGCGCGCCTCATCGAGATCGCCGACGACGCGGGTGTCGAGGTCGTCTCGCCGCGCGAGCCGGCCGAGCGCGCGGGCATCGTCGTGCTCGAACCCCACCCCGAGTTCGTCGGGGCGCTCGCAGCGGCGCTGCACAACCACGGCGTCTCGGTGACGGTGCGCGCGGGCCGCGTGCGCCTCGGCGCGCACGTGTCGACGGGCGACGAGACCTTCGACCAGTTCCGGGCGTCCCTGGCCGAGTTCTCGACGATGACCGGGGTCTGACGCGCCGAGCAGCGCGCCGAATGTGACGGCTCGGTGCCGGTCTTCGCGCCGAATGTGACGGCTCGGTGTCCCGCGCGTGTCGCTCCCGGCCCGGGGGGCGCTCGGGCATAGCGTGACGCTCATCGGGTATCGCGCCCGATCGGGGCGGCCGGAACGATCGTCCTGAGACTCCCGGCCGAACCGCACACAACTGGTCCGGGGTCGCCCGCGTCCCCGGGGATGGAGCACCGGTGGCCGCTGCGAAGACCTCCCGTCAGAACCCGTCGATCTCGAGCGGCGAGAGCGAGGTGGCCCAGCGCACGTACGTTCTCGATACGTCGGTGCTGCTGAGCGATCCGAAGGCGCTCTTCCGCTTCGCCGAGCACGCGGTCGTGCTGCCGGTCGTCGTGATCGCCGAGCTCGAGGCGAAGCGCAACGACCCCGAGATCGGGTACTTCGCGCGCCAGGCACTGCGCAACCTCGACGAGCTGCGCGTGCAGCACGAGCGCCTCGACTTCCCGATCGCCGTCGGTGACACCGGGGGATCGCTGCGCGTCGAGCTCAACCACTCGAACCAGTCGGTGCTGCCGAGCGGGCTGCAGCTGGGCGACAACGACTCGCGGATCCTCGCCGTGGCCATGAACCTCTCGAACGACGGCCTCGACGTGGTCGTCGTCTCGAAAGACCTGCCGCTGCGCGTCAAGGCCTCGTCGATCGGCCTCGCGGCCGAGGAGTACCGTGCCGAGCTCGCCGTCGACAGCGGCTGGACGGGCATGGCCGACATCACGCTCTCGAGCGATCACATGGCGCAGCTCTACGACCGCGAGGTGCTGCGCACCCCGGTCGTGCGCGAGCTGCCCGTCAACACCTCGCTCGTCATCCACAGCGACCGCGGCTCCGCTCTCGGCCGTGTCGTCGGCGACGACGAGATCGCGCTCGTGCGCGGCGACCGCGACATCTTCGGCCTGCACGGCCGCTCGGCCGAGCAGCGCCTCGCGATCGACCTGCTCATGGACCCGCAGGTGGGCATCGTCTCGCTCGGCGGCCGCGCGGGCACCGGCAAGTCGGCCCTCGCTCTGTGCGCGGGCCTCGAGGCCGTGCTCGAGCGGCAGCAGCAGCGCAAGATCATGGTCTTCCGCCCGCTGTACGCCGTCGGAGGGCAGGAGCTCGGCTACCTGCCGGGAGACGCCGGCGAGAAGATGAACCCCTGGGCGCAGGCCGTGTTCGACACGCTCGGCTCGGTCGTCTCGCAGAACGTGCTCGACGAGGTCATCGACCGCGGGCTGCTCGAGGTGCTGCCGCTCACGCACATCCGCGGCCGGTCGCTGCACGACGCCTTCGTCATCGTCGACGAGGCGCAGTCGCTCGAGCGCAACGTGCTGCTGACGGTGCTGAGCCGCATCGGCCAGAACTCGAAGGTGGTGCTGACGCACGACGTGGCCCAGCGCGACAACCTGCGCGTCGGCCGCCACGACGGCGTGGCGAGCGTCATCGAGACGCTCAAGGGCCACGCCCTGTTCGGGCACATCACGCTCACCCGCAGCGAGCGCAGCGCGATCGCCGCGCTCGTGACCGAGCTGCTCGAGGGCAACGAGCTCGCCTGACCCGGTCGAACGGGCCCTCGCGGTAGCGTGGGTTCAGGCTCGCGCCGGGCACGAGTGCTTCTCGAACCGGTGGTGCGGATCAGAGGAATCGAATCCGGCGCGGGACGCTTCCGCGCGGCCCGTCGCCGGTTCGGGATGCTCGCCGTGCGCTCGAGGGCGCTACAGGCCGGGCGACGTCATGCTCAGCACGTCGAGCGCGCTGTCGAGCTGCTCGAGCGTCACCTCGCCGCGCTCGACGAAGCCGAGGTCGATGACGGCCTCGCGGATCGTGAGCCCCTTCGCGACCGAGTGCTTGGCGATCTTCGCGGCGGCCTCGTAGCCGATGACGCGGTTGAGCGGCGTGACAATCGAGGGCGAGCTCTCGGCGAGCGCGCGCGCCCGCTCGAGGTTGGCCTCGAGGCCGTCGACGGTCTTGTCGGCGAGCACGCGCGTCGAGTTGGCGAGCAGGCGGATCGACTCGAGCAGCGAGGTGCCCATAACCGGGATGGCGACGTTGAGCTCGAACGAGCCCGAGGCTCCCGCCCACGCGATCGTCGCGTCGTTGCCGATGACGCGCGCGCAGACCATGAGCACGGCCTCGGGCACGACGGGGTTGACCTTGCCGGGCATGATCGACGAGCCCGGCTGCAGGTCGGGGATGTGCAGCTCGGCGAGGCCCGTGTTCGGGCCCGAGCCCATCCAGCGGATGTCGTTGCAGATCTTCGTGAGCGAGACGGCGAGCACGCGCAGCGCGCCCGAGGCCTCGACGAGGCCGTCGCGCGCGCCCTGCGCCTCGAAGTGGTCGAGCGCCTCGGTGATCGGCAGGCCTGTCGAGCTCGCGAGCTCGGCGATGACCTTCTGCGAGAAGCCCAGCGGGGTATTGATGCCCGTGCCGGTCGCGGTACCGCCGAGCGGCACCTCGGCGACGCGCTCGATCGTGGCCTGCACGCGCGCGATGCCGAGGAGCCGGCGAACTCCTGGCCCAGGGTCACGGGCGTGGCGTCCATGAGGTGCGTGCGGCCGGCCTTGACGGCCGTCTTCCAGAGCTCCGCCTTGACCTCGAGCGCGACCGCGAGGTGATCGAGCGCGGGGATGAGGTCGCGCAGCAGCGCCGCGGTCACCGCGAGGTGCACGGAGGTCGGGAAGACGTCGTTCGACGACTGCGAGGCGTTGACGTGGTCGTTGGGGTGCACCGGCAGGGCATCCGTCGAGGC